>JADKJZ010000003.1 GCA_016720805.1 Gemmatimonadota bacterium
CACATTGGCCATCGGCATGATGCCGAGCGAGTCGAACTGGGACGCGACCGGCCGCCGGGCGTTGGCACGGGAGCGTTGGAAGACCTGCGCGCCCTGCGCCCGCTGCGCCGGATGCGGCGCCGGACGCGGATCGGGGAGGAGGCGCATGGTCGGCGAGGCGACGCGGGGCCGACCGCTGACCTGGGCCAGGAGCGGCGTCGACGCATGGTGGAGCAGCGCGAGCCCGAGCAGGATCGTGGCAGATCGGGTCATCGCCCGCTTCCGTTGGTCTGGCGAGGGCTCCAGGCGCGGGTGAGCTTCCACGTCAGGCCGCTGCGCGTAAAGGTCAGGACACCACCATCATCGGCAGTCTTGCCTGCCGGATAAAGGACGACATCGACCTGTGAGGGCGCACGGTAGCGGTACGAAGTGATGGTGTTGCCGGTCAGGGAATCGGCGGCGCCCGGGCCCGGGAGGCGCGTCCCGAACCCGGTCACGATCTGCGACAACCCCTCCGGCGTGACCGCCGCGTCGACCAGCCCGCCGAGCAGGGCGATCGCGGCGGTGGCGCCGATGCCGGAGCGTGCCCGGCCCTCGAGACCCTTCCGGAGGTCTTCCCGCAGGTTCATGCGGAGCACCGGGAAGTCGACCGTGGCCTCGAGTTCGGCCTCGTTGCCGAAGGCGACGCCCTGCAGGAAGCGGTCGTAGGCTCGGCGCGGGGCGACGTAATACCAGACGCCGGTCACGAGCAGGGCCATCAGGACGGTCCAACGGAGGAGGCGGGCCATGCTGGAATGTAGGGGGAGGTCGGCGAACCGCGAACGGCGAGCGGCGATTTGCGCTCTGCATTTAACGGCGTTAGGCTGACGGTATGCCCTCCAAGCGCCGCCGCACTCGCGAACGCGAAGCCACCCACGACCGCATCCTCGATGCGGCGCGGGAGTTGTTCGTGGAGCGCGGGGTCGAGGCGACCACGATGCGGGCGATCGCCGACCGGCTGGAGTGCACCGCGCCGGCGATCTATCACCACTTCGCCGACAAGCAGTCGCTGCTCCGCGAGCTGGTCACCCAGGACATCGGTGCGCTCGGCGCGAGCTTCCAGCGGTTGCGGCAGGTCGCCGACCCGGTCGAGCGGCTGATCAAGTTGGGGATGGCCTACGTCCGCTTCGGCCTCGAGCATCCGCAACACTATCGGCTGCTCTTCATGACGCCGGGGGCGAAGCGGGACATCGGTGGGGACGGCGTCGGCCGGATCGAGCGTCATCCGGAGAGTGACGCCTACGGCATCGTCCGCGCCACGGTCACCGAGGCGATCCAGGCCGGACGCTTTCACGGACTGTACGGCGATCCCGAGCGCGTGTCGCAACTCTGCTGGGCGTCGGTCCACGGGCTGATCTCGCTCCACGCCGTCTTCGCCGATGATGCGTGGATCGAGTGGCGTGACGTGGAGACGAGTGCGGAGCGGATGCTTGCCGCGCTCGTAGATGGGATGATGGATGATGGATGATGGATGGGCGCTGGCAGCCATCCATCATCCATCATCTCTCATCCATCATCCTTACGGCGTCGTCCCCGGCTCCGGCACCAGCATGAACCTCGCGACGTTCTTCGGGTCGAGGAACTTCTGCGCCGCGGTACGCACCATCGCCGGGGTGAGCGCGGTCAGGCGCGCATCCCAGGTGAGGATCTCCGCGAGCGGGCGTCCTTCCTGCTGTGCCTGACGCAGTTGGCCGAGCCACCAGCCGTTGGTCTTGACGGCGACTTCGGTGCCGCGGCGATACTGCGCCACGAACTTCTGCAGCTCATCGGCCGTCGGCCCGTCCTTCCGGAGCGCGGCGATGATCCCCTGTGCGGCGGTCCACAGCGTGTCGACCTGTTCCGGCGTCGACGTGAACTGGATCATCGCGTTGTATTCCCCGTGCGGCTGGCGGCTCACCTCGGTCATCGCGTTGACGCTGTAGGTGGCGCCCATCGCCTCGCGGAGCGTTTCGAGCAGTCGCGTCTGCAGGATCTCGCCGACCGCCTCGGCGGCGAGTTCGGTCATCGCATCGGGCGGTTCGGTCGCGCCGGAGAAGACCGCGAACTGCTGGGCCACCGGCTCCTTTCCCTTCCGAATCGTCTTGGTGATCACGCCGGCGGGCGGCCGCGGGGCCACATCCTTCCAGCTCTCCTTCCGTCCGGTGACGGGGAGGGCGCCGAGCCACTGCTCCACCCGCGGACGGAGGGAGTCGAGTTGCACGTTGCCGACGATCAGGAAGGTGTAGTCACCGAAGTCGGCGAAGCGCTCCGTGTAGATCGCCCGCGCCCGATCGGCGTTGAACATCTCCAGGGTGGCGGCGGTGACCGCCGGCTGGCGCGGTGAATGCTGCGTCATCACCGCCGACAGGGTGTCGAGCAACGCCATCGTCGGGATGCGATCGCGGCCGGCGAGTTGACTCTTCAACTGGTTGACGAAGGCGGTCACGGCGTTGGAGTCGTAGCGCGGCGCGGTGGCGTTGAGCCAGAGCAACTCGAAGAAGGTGTCGAGGTCCTTCGGCGTCGTGGTGCCGCCGATCCCTTCCGTGAGATCGGCGATCGAGGCAGAGACGCGCGCGACCTTGCCGGCCAGTCGGCGACGAAGCGAGGCGGCATCGAAGTCGCCGACGCCGCTCTGCTGCACGATCACGGTGGCGAACTGCGCGTTGAGGACGTCGGCATCGCTCACCAACGAGGCGCCGCCGGGCGACCAGCCGGAGACCACGATCTCATCCGCCTTGAAGGTGGTCGGCTTGACGAGCACCCGGATGCCGTTGGAGAGCGTCCACTCGGTGAAGCCGAGCTCGCTGTTCTGTTTCTCGGCCACGATGCGCCCCGCCTTGGGGATCATCGGGACGAGCGGGCCGGCCACGGTGGTCTCGGTCCATGCGTCGGTGGTCATCGTGTCGGTGCGCGCGACGATCGCGAGCAGCGCCGCCTGTGTCGGCACCGTCATCCCGGCCTTTTCCGGAATGCGCGCGGCGAGGAAGCGATCGCTCCCCGCCGCCTGCTCGCGGAGGGCGGCATCGATTTCGGCCTTGGTGATCGTCGGCAGGAGTTGCTGCGCGAGCGCGAAGCGCGTCTTCGCCGATGGGGTGGTGTTGCCGCTGGTGATGGCATCGACGTAGAGGTCGACGAAGGCGTTGCTGAACGCCTTCTCCTGCTCGTTCGCGGCCACTTCCCGCCCGCGCAGCAGCGACGCCTTGGCGCGCTCGAGCTCGGCGGGGAGGACGCCGTGTTGCGCCAGGCGACGCGCCTCGCGCAGCACCTCCTCGAACGCCTGGGTCAGCTTCCCTTCCTTCGGGCCGACCGAGACCGAGAAGAGCTCGACGTCGCGAATGAGGCGCGTCGGGCCGATCCCGGCGCCGACGAAGCCGGCATTCGGATTCCGCGCGAGGTCGGCGAGTCGCTGGCCCGCGATGGTCGAGACGATGGCATTGATGAGGGCGCGACGCTCGTCCGCCTCACGCCGATACGGCCCGTGGGACGGGCGCCGCACCAGCAACTGGATCGACTCGCTGCCGAGCTCGGGATCGGTGACGATCGAGACGCGGGTCCCCGGCTGTTCCGGAATGGGGGCATCGACGCGCGGCCTTGGCCGCGGCGGATTGGTGAGCTTGCCGAAGCGATTGCGGATCAGCGCCTCGAGCCGATCGGCCGGCACGTCGCCGACGGCGATCACGGCCATCAGGTCAGGGCGGTACCAGTCGCGATAGTAGCGCTTGAGCGGCCCCGGCACCGCGTGCCCGATCGTGGCGGTGTCGCCGATCGGCAGCCGCTCGGCGTAGCGCGAGCCGCGGAAGAGGAGCGGGAATTCCTTGTCCTGGATGCGCTTGCCGGCGCTGAGACCGCTGCGCCATTCGCCGAGCACCACGCCGCGCTCATTCACGACCTCGGTCGAATCGAACGAGACACCACTCGCCCAATCCTGGAGGATGTCGAAGGCGCGCTCGAGCAGCTCCGGCTTGTCGGTCGGGACGGGGAGGATGTAGACCGTCTCGTCGAAGGAGGTGTAGGCGTTGAGGTCGGCGCCGAAGCGGACCCCGATCGATTCGAGATACGAGACCAGGTCGTTCTTCTTGAAGCGCGTGGTCCCGTTGAAGGCCATGTGCTCGATGAAGTGCGCGAGCCCGCGCTGATCCGGATCCTCCTGAATCGATCCGGCCCGCACCACCAGCCGCAGCTCAAGTCGATCGGCGGGGAGGGGGTGCTGTCGGATGATGAATCGGAGGCCGTTGGAGAGCGTCCCGGACCGGACCGCGGGATCGGCTGGGATCAGGGCATCGGGGGTCTGGGCGGCGAGCGGGGCGGCGGCCAGGAGGAACAAGGCGAGCGAGAGGTGACGCATCGACGGTCCGGAGAAGAGAGATGCCGGAAGATACCGCGCGTCAGAGGGTGATGGCCGCCACGCGCGGGTCGCCATAGCGGGCCGCGGCCACCCGAAGGCTGAGGTTCGGCAGGATCGTCGCCTCCCTGGCGGCGTGGGTGTGTCCGGCCAGGACGGTGAGCTGGTGGTCGGGATGGGCCATCGCAAAGCGTCGGAGGACCGCCCCTGTGGCTCCGGAGACCAGCAGCGGGTGCCATTCGGGGCGGGAGAGGCGGCCGCCGGCGGGGAGTCCCTCGACAAAGGGCGGCACATGGGTCGCGACGACGATGCGGCGGTAGCCCGGCGCGGCCCGCTCCAGGAGGGTGGCGAGCCGCGTGGCATCGGCGTCGGCCAGGACGCGCTTGACCGCAAGCTTCGAGATCCGGTCGGGCTGCGCTGCGACCTCGGCGATCAGCCGATCATCATTGAGGACCAGCGGGGTGGTGAGGGCGTTGCCGGCGCGGCCATCGGCCCAGCCGTCGACGCCGACGAGGGCGGTGTCCGGATCGAGGGGAACGACGCCGGCTGGCGGCAACCATCTGATGGCTGGATGGGTCTCACCCAGAGCGATCACCGCGTCCCGGACGCCACCGACGCTGCCGTGGTAGTGGTCGTGGTTGCCGAGGACGAAGTAGAGTGGCGCGGCGGCGGCGTCGGCGAGGTCGACCAGGTCCTGGACGAGGCGCGGGGCGGTGGAGAGGTCGCCGGTCAGGATGACGGGAACGGCCGGCCCCCGACGCAATGCGAGGCAGAACGACTCGATCACCCCGGGTGCGGCGTGGTCGAGATGGAGGTCGGTGGCCCAGCGGATCCCGGTCATCAGCGTCTTTACCCTTGGCCGGGGCGGCGCGTCAAGTCTGGTGCGAACTGCCGGAATGTATAGATTGGATGCACTGCGGTATTGATTCAAAGTAGAACGTCCCACCGTTGGAACGCAGGATAAAGCACCCCTACTCACTCTGTTGGAGGCTTCACGTATGCGGATCAAGTCCATGTTTGCAGGTGCAGTGCTGGCGCTCGGCGTTGCCGCCTTTGCGCCGTCGACCGCCTCGGCGCAGGTCGGCTTCGTCGTGCAGGGCAGCTACGGCTTCGACGTCGAGGAGATGGGCGTCGGCGCCGGCGTGAACCTCGGGTTCTGCGGCGCGTTCTGCGATGGCCTCGACAACAGCGAGATCGGCATCAACGTTCTTGGCGGCTACAAGCTCGGCACCGGCAAGGCGGCTCCGTTCGTGCAGGCCCGTTTCGCCATCGGCGGCGCGGAGCAGCTCTACGTGACCGGCGGCTTCCGCTTCTAGTCACCCTCGGCGCATGACCCTTCGGGGTCGGGCGTCGGACCACGCGGGGACCTCCTCAACGGGGGGTCCCCGCGTCGCGTATTGGGGGGGATTGGCGCGGAGCGAGCGAACGGGGCGCAGCATGCTGCGCCTGTACACTGAGCTTCGGCGCGGTTCGTTGGGATCACGGTAGGGTGAGCCGGGCGCAGCATGCTGCGCCCATACACACTGAGCGTCGGAGCGGTGCATGAAGATCTCGAAGTGGGCAGGGGTGCTCGGGGCGGTGCTGGCGCCGCTCGGGGCGGGGGCCCAGGCGCCGCGGCTGTCGATCATCACACAGGCAAGCTACGCGACGGACTTTGAGGCCTTCGGCGTCGGTGCCGGGCTCGGCTTCCCGATCCAGGAGTCGAAGGTGGGCGACGGGATCCGCGGCCAGGCGACCTTCGACTGGTTCTTCCTGGACAAGGTGGTTTCCGGCCCGCTCGCGACGAAGCCGACCTACTGGGAGTTCAACATCAACGGCACCTATGAGCTGCCCAAGACGCACGGCGTCTACGTCGGTACCGGGTTGAACTACACCAACTACACGGTCGATGGCGCGCTCTACACCAACGCCGGCGGGACGGAGCTGGGGTTGAATGCGATCGCCGGACTGAAGCTGGGGCGGGGCCACGGGGCACCGTTCGCCCAGGCCCGCTACGAATTGGGCGGCGGCAAGCAGCTGGTGCTCACCGGCGGCATCGAGTTCTAGGGGAGGCGGGGCCGGGTGATTCCCGGCCCCGTTACTTTTCACGACTTCCTTCCTGCCCGGAGCCCCATCCGATGCTTGCCCATGTCGAAGACGCCTACGAGGCCCTCTACACCGGCCGCTCCTACCAGCACGAGATCGGGCTGGTGGATCGCCTGCTGGACGTGCGGCTCCCGCCGCCGCCCGAGGACGAGGAGCCGGAGCCACGTCGGGTGCTCGAAATTGGTTGCGGGCCGGGCCTCCGCCTCGCGGTGCTGAATCAGTGGCACGGGAAGTACCGCCCGGAAGGACTCGACCGCGACCCCGAGATGCTCCGTCTCGCCGCTCGCCGCCTCGGCGAGGTCCCGCTCCACCTCGGCGACATGCGCGACTTCACCGTCGAGGGACAGTTTTCGGCGGTGCTCTGCCTCTTCGGAATGATCGGCTACATGAAGGACGTGGCCGATCTGACCAAGGCGGCAGCCCGGATGCGGGCACACCTCGCGCCGAAGGGCGTCCTGCTGCTTGAGCCGTGGCTGTCGCCGGAGCAGGTGACCGGCGGACACGTCAAGATTGACCGGGCCGTACGCCCAGGGCTCTTCGTGCAGCGGATGAACTACACGCGCATCGTCGGCAACCGCTCGCTGCTCGACATCCACTACCTGATCGGCACCGACTCCGGCGTCCGTCACGTGCAGGAGCTCCGCACGCTGACGCTGTTCACCGACGCCGAGTATCGCACGGCGCTCAAGGCGGCCGGCTTCGGCGACGTGGTGCTCGAGGCGTATGGGCCGCAGGGGCGCGGTCTCTATATCGCGCAGGTCTGATCGATCCGTGTTGCCAATTGATGTCATCCTTCCCGCGCTTCGGGCTGCACTCGCCGAGGCGCGGCGCGCGGTGCTGGTCGCGCCCCCGGGCGCCGGCAAGACGACGCGCGTGCCGCTGGCGTTGCTCGATGCGCCGTGGCTAGGTAATCGGCGCATCGTGATGTTGGAGCCGCGTCGGCTCGCCACGCGTGCTGCGGCGACCTACATGGCGGGGTTGCTTGGCGAGCGGGTCGGGCAACGCGTCGGCTACCGGATGCGGCAAGACACCAAGGTCAGCAGCGCCACGCGCATCGAGGTGGTGACCGAGGGGATTCTCACCCGCATGCTGCAGGACGACCCGACGCTCGACGGGATCGGTGCCGTGTTGTTCGACGAGTACCACGAGCGCTCGCTGGTGGCCGACACCGGACTGGCGCTCACGCTGGCCGCTGCCGAACTCTTCCGTGACGACCTGCGGTTGCTGGTGATGTCGGCGACCCTCGATGGCGCGGCCGTCGCGACGCTGCTCGGCGACGCGCCGCTGCTCGAGAGCGAGGGGCGCGCCTTCCCGGTTGAGACCAGGCATGCTCCTGCGCGGAGCGGTGTGCGGCTCGAGGCGCACGTGGCCCAGGTGGTGCGGGAGGTGCTCGCCACCGAGACGGGCTCGGTGCTGGTCTTCCTCCCTGGTGCCGGCGAGATCCGCCGAGTCGAGTCGCTGCTGCGGGACGGGGTGTTGCCGAGTGATGTCAGTGTGCAGCCGCTCTACGGGATGATGGAGGGGAGCGCGCAGGATGCGGCGATCGCCCCGGCGCCGGCGGGGCGGCGGAAGGTGGTGCTGGCCACATCGATTGCTGAGACGTCGCTCACGATCGATGGCATTCGGGTGGTGGTCGACGGCGGAATGATGCGGATTCCGCGCTTCTCGCCGCGCACCGGAATGACCCACCTCGAGACGGTGCGGGTGTCGCGTGCCTCGGCCGATCAGCGGCGCGGCCGCGCCGGGCGCCTGATGCCCGGCATCTGCGTCCGCTGCTGGAGCGCCGGGGAAGAGGCGGGGCTGGTGCCGCAGACGCGCGCGGAGATCCTCGACAGCGACCTGGCACCGCTGGCGCTTGATCTGGCGGCTACAGGCTTTGCGGACCCGACCGCCTTGCGTTGGCTCGACGCGCCGCCCGCCGCGGCGTTCGCGCAGGGGCGCGACCTGCTCACCTTGCTCGGCGCGCTCGATGGCGCGGGTGCCCTGACCGCACACGGTCAGGCGATGGCCGGACTCGGCACCCATCCGCGTTTGGCGCATCTGTTGTTGCGCGCGCGTGAGGGTGGGGCATCGACGCTGGCGCGCGCGGCGGCGCTGGTGGCGCTGCTCGACGAGAAGGATCCGCTCCGCGGCACGATGGGGCCACCCCCGGCGGACTTGGCGCTGCGACTCGACTTGCTCGATCGGCGGAGCACCGAGGGAGCCGGAACTCTTGGGGCGACGGTGGATCGCGGAGCGCTCGAGCGAGTGCGCACCACAGCGGCCTCGTGGCGGCAGCGGGTGGGGAACGCACAGGGTGCTGGCGCAGTATGGTCCGACGGCGTCCTGCTCGCGCTGGCGTATCCGGAACGCGTGGCCCGGCAGCGTGGTGGGCCAGGGCGCTTCCTGTTGCGCAACGGGCGCGGCGCCACCTTGCCGGCGACCGACCCGCTGGCGCACGAGGCGTGGCTGGCGATTGCGGCGATCGAGGATGTCGGACGCGAAGGGCAGATCCGGCTGGCGGCTGCGCTCGACATCGCCGAGCTGCTGGTGCATGCGAGCGAGCAGGTCGAAGTGGTCGACGAAGTGACATGGGACGACGTGAGTGATGCTGTTGTCGCGCGGTGCCAGCATCGGCTCGGCGCATTGGTGCTGCGCGAGCAGCCGCTGCGCGAGGTCGATGCCGAGGCCGTTCGGGGTGCGTTGTTGCAGGCTATTGCGGCTCGCGGCCTCGAGGCGCTGCCGTGGTCGGCCGGCGCGACGCAGCTGCGGCAGCGGCTGCATTTTCTGCACGCCCTCGACGCGCGCTGGCCCGACGTGAACGACGCTGCGTTGCTCGCGACATTGCCTGATTGGCTCGGTCCGAAGCTCACCGGCGTGCGAAAGCTTGCGGCCATCGCGCGGGTGGACCTTACCGGGGCGCTGCTCGACCACCTCGACTGGGAGCAGCGACGGCGGCTCGACGAACTCGCGCCGGAGCACGTCGAGGTGCCGACCGGCTCGCGGATACGCGTGGACTACGGCGATCCGGCGGCACCGGTGCTTGCCGTGCGGTTGCAGGAAGTGTTCGGCCTCCGCGAGACGCCGAAGGTCGGCGGTGGCGCGGTGCCGCTCACGATGCACCTGCTCTCACCTGCGCATCGTCCGATGCAGGTGACACGGGATCTGGCCAGCTTCTGGGCGACGGGGTATTTCGACGTGCGGAAGGACCTGCGCGGGCGCTACCCGAAGCATCACTGGCCGGACGATCCGCTGACCGCGCCACCGGTCCGGGGCGCCAAGCGGCGGGGCTGAGCGCTATCCCTCGAGCGCCTCGATCAGCTCGTCCAGCGTGAACGGCTTGGGCAGAAACGGCACCTCGCGGTTGCTGAAGGTGTGCCGAAGACGATCATCGTCCGTGAATCCCGACATCAGCACGACGCGTTGGGCCGGGTAGCGCTTCTCGATCTCTTCCAGCAATTCGAAGCCGGTGTGGCCCGGCATCGCGTGGTCGGTGAGCACCACGTCAAAGGGCGTAGCGCTCTCGGCGAGCGTGGCGAGGGCCTGCTCCGCGCTGTCGACGCTGGTGACACTGATGCCCCGGTGCTCCAGCAGGCGCTGCGTGCTGCGACGGACGCCCGGCTCATCGTCGACCAGGAGCACGCGGTGCACGGCATGGCTCGCGTGCTTCGGCAGATGCCGGGCGCCGACGGAGGCCGAGTCGTCCACGCCATCGAGGACGGGGATGATGAGGCGCACGACGGTGCCGCGGCCCGGCTGCGACTCGACCTGCACCGCGCCCTGCAGGCGCCGCACAAAGCCATACACCGTCGGCATCCCGAGGCCGGTGCCCTTGCCCTGGGGCTTGGTGGTGAAGAACGGTTCGAAGAGCCGCTCGCGAACCTCCGCGGTCATCCCGATGCCGGTGTCGCGCACGGTGATGATCACGAACCGGGAGGCGGCGGTCGCCTCGGTCGCCTCGAGGTTCGGGACGTCATCCGTCACCTGGGTGGAGATCACGACCGTGCCGCCGTCGGGCATCGCATCGCGGGCATTCGCCACCAGGTTGAGCAGCGCGAGTTCGAGGTTGGCGGGATCGAGACGCAACAGCTGTTCAGGCGCGCCCAGTTCGAAGGAAAGGGCCTGGGCCGGGCCGAGCATCCGTTGGAGCAACGGCGCTACCTGCGACACGACGGCATCGACGACGACCACGGCGCTGTGTTCCACATCCTGGCGCGAGAAGGCCAGCAGTTGACGCGTGAGCGCCTTGGCCCGGTCAGCGGCCATGGCGATGTCCTGCAGGTTCTGCACGTGGGGATCGCCCGCAGGCGTGGTACTGAGCATCAGCTCCGTCGTGGAGCCGATGGCGGTGAGCAGGTTGTTGAAGTCGTGGGCGATGCCGCCGGCGAGCTTGCCCACGGCATCCATCTTCTGCCCGTGACGGATCTGCTCCTCCAGCGCCTTCTGGTGCGTCACGTCGGAGTGCGTGCCGACCATGCGCACGGCATGGCCCTCGGCGTCGCGGGCGAACGCGCGGCCACGGGCGCGAATCCAGACCCAATGCCCGTCTGCGTGACGCATGCGGAAGGTCATGTCGTAGTCGTCGCCGGGCGCCTCCAGGTGCCGCTCGACGGCGGGCCACAGGATGGATAGATCCTCGGGATGCACCAGGTGGGTGAAGACGGAGATGTCGCCGAGCCGGCCCTCGGCCGGGTACCCCAGCATGCCGAACCACTGCGGGCCGAAGTAGATCTCCCCGGTGACGCAGTCCCAGTCCCAGACCCCATCCCGGTTTGCCTCGAGGACGAGGGCGAGGCGCTCCTCCGCCTCGTCCCGCGCCGCCTCGGACAGCTTGCGCTCGGTGATGTCTTCCGCCTGCACGATCATCTGCGCCGGACGATCGGAGTGGCCGCGGACGCCGGCGACCGTCATCAACGTCCAGACGAGCGTACCATCGCGCCGCCGACAGCGCCGCTCGGCCCGACTGCTGGCGAGACGCCCCGCGGCGATCTCGCGGAGCACCACCGAGGCCGCCGGGATCTCGTCGGGGTGGAGGATCTGATGCCACTGCGTCCTGGCCGCTTCCTCGAGGGTATAGCCGAACATGCTTGCCAGCGCCGGGTTCACGCGCAGGGTCGTGCCATCGTTGGAGACCAGGGCCATGCCGACGGCAGAGTCGTCGAACGCGGAGCGGAATTGTTCCTCGCTCTCGCGCAGGCGCGCCTCCGTCTCGACCAGCACCGTGATGTCGCGCGTGATGGCGTAGATGATGCCGGGATCGTCTGCGTGGGCCCGCACCAGCTCGCCGCGGGTGCGCATCCAGCGAATCGCTCCCGAGGGCGTGATGATCCGGTAGGACACCTCGAAGGGAACGGCTTCGCCCGGGTTCCAGGACGGGAGCGACAGTCGTCCCCGACGCACCCGCTCTCGATCGTCGGGATGCACCATCGCGCGGAGCTCGGCGATGGTTGTTGGCAGCGGTGCGTCGGGTGGCAAGTCAAACAGCGTACGATAGCTCTCGGAGACGACCAGGGCCTCGGTGCCCTGGTGCATCTCCCAGGCGGAGAGGCCGGCCGCGTGCATGGCAGTACGATAGCGGCGCTCGCTCGCCTCGAGTTCGGAGCGGTCCTCGATGACCAACTGTCGATAGTCGTAGGGGAGTGGTGTCTCCGACATCTCGATGGGACGCCACACGCCATCGGCCGAACGCAGCTTGCATCGGAGCGATGGCGGATGGACACCTTCCGCGAGCGGGCAATCCAGGTGATCCGGCAGTCGGAGACCGGCCAGGGCGCTCGGTGCCATCTGCATCAGGGTGGCGAATGCCGCATTGGCCTCCACGATCTTCCCGTCCGGCGCCACCAGCACGATCGAGTGGGTGGATCGCTCGAAGAGCAATTCGCGGAGCCGCGTCGACACCGCCAACTGGACGGCGCGCTGGCGCTCCGCGGAGAGATCCTCGATGAGCACCAGCAGCGTGTCGGAGTCTTCACGCGTCGCCGTCTGCCGCACCCAGGTCGCTTCGACGGCACCGGACACGATGGGATATTCGTCCGTCTGCGGCGCGTCACTCGCCAGCGCTTCGGCGAAGCGATCGACAAAGCGGTCAATGCGTGGGGTGGGGAAGATCTGACGGAGCGTCGAACCGGCCACCTGCGAGAGTGGCCGGCGAACCATCGCCGCGATGATGGCGGATGCCTCGGTCACACGAAAGTCCGTGATGCGATCGAGGGCATCACGCACTGCGGTCAGGCGAAAGCCGTTTCCCGGAAGCAGGGACGCCATGGTGAACTATACCCGGTCGGTCGCCGAGGACCAGCTTGCGGCGCGAAGGGGGGAGCGCCGCCCGACGCGACCGCCACACCAAGGTGGGCATGGCGGCCGCATGGCACTAGAACCGCAGGCCGACGGTGATCGGGATCAGCGTCGACTTCGGATCGCCGAAGCCGTACATCAGGCGGCCTTCCGCGAAGAGGTTCTTCCCGAAGCGGATGCCCATGCCGGCCGTCATCGCCGGATCGGAATTGGTGTTGGTGAAGCGGACGCCGCTGACGACGGCCTGATTCTCGTTGCGCACAATGCCGACGCCGCCGATGACATACGCCATCGGGGAGACGTCCAGATCCGCGCGCACGAAGGCGGCGAAGACGTTGGCGTGGGCGTCGGTGAAGGCGTCCTGATTCAGCCGATGCAGCGAGGCGTGCAGCTTGAAGGCCACCTTCGAGTCCAGCGCGCGATAGCCGATGGAGGCGGCGCCGTGGAAGCCGGTCTCGTAGAGGTCGGCAGTGTTGCCCATCGGGATCGTCACGCCGCCGCCGAGGGTTGTTTCGAACGAACCACCCTGGGCCGAGGCAAGGGTCGGCACGGTGGCGGCAAGAAGGGCAGCGAAGAGAACGGTGCGCATGCGGATGCTCCTGGTGAAGGTCCCACCGCGTTGGGCGGTGGTACTAACCAGAGAACACGTCCGAGTGTGCGGATGGCACACACAACTATTTCGGCTTGAAACGTTCTCCATCGTTGGGTGGAGTCCACGGACGCTTCGGTTCGAAGGTTTGCCACAGCAGTGCCGACACCTTGCGCAGGAGGGTGTAGCCCTGATTCGACGCGAGATAGGTGGTGTCCTGCTGGTTGCGCGTGATGACCGCGAAGACGTAGTCGCCGCTCGGGGCGTTCACGAGCACCACTTCCGAGCGCGAGCGATCGACGGCCCCCTGCTTCGACGCGGCTTGCACCCAGGGTGGGATGGCGGAGAGTGCTTCGCCGGTGAAGTAGATGCGCGTCAGGTGTCGATACATCTCGGCCGATGCCGCCGGTGACACCGCCTTCCCGTCGCGAATGCGCACCACCAGTTCGGCGATTTCGCGCGGCGTGGTCTGGCCCCATCCCATCGCGGCGCGGTTGGCCTGACGCCCCGGGGTCCGCGAGTTCATGCGGGTCGAATCGAAGCCGTTGGTCGCGAGCCAGTTGTTGATGACGGTGCCGCCGCCGACGAGCGACTGGAGCCAGAGCGCGGCGGCGTTGTCCGAGGTGGTGATCATCATCAACGCGACCTGCGAGAGGGGCACCTTGACGCCATCCCGCAACTTGTCGAAGAGATCGTCCTCGCCGTTGTAGCGCAGCGAGTCACTCCACGTCAGCGTTGTGTCAAAGCGCAGCGCACCTTGCTGCATCCGGTCGAAGAGGGTGGCGAGGATCGGCACCTTGATCATGGACGCCGTGGGGAAGAGCTCGTCGGCGCGGATGACGGCCCCGCGACCGCTCTTCAGGTGACGGACATAGATGCCGACGTCGCCCTGCACCGCGCTGGCCAGCGCGTGGAGCTTGGCTTCCAGCGCCTGGTCGCGTTTCACGGCCGGCCACTGGCTCTGGGCGGCGAGCGGGGCGGCGGTCAGGAGGAGGAGGAGGGTGGTGCATCGAAGAAGGCGCATCGGGCATCTCATCGGGATGGGGCGGGGCACGACGGGGAATACCTGATAATAGCTGCGAAACCGGGGTAGACTTCCGCCCGCCCGAAACCCCTCCGGAATCCGTGCCGTACAGGCTCCCGTTCGCCGGTTGCCGTTCGCCGTTCGCCGTCTACTCCCCACCCTCCCCCCGGACCTCCGATGCTGTTGCTCGCCACTGCCCTGACCGCTGTGACCCTCGTGGTGCCCGGTGGGCCCGATCCCGATCCGCGGGTGCATTCGGGGCGTGCGGGACAGACGGCGGTGAAGCCGCCGAGACTGTCGGGGGTCACGACGGTCGACGGCGTGCTGGACGAGCCGATGTGGCGGCAGGCCGCGGTCCTGACCGGCTTCTCGCAGTTCACCCCGGTCGACGGTGTGGCGGCGGGCGATTCGACCGAGGTCCTGGTCTGGTACTCGGCCACGGCGCTGCACATCGGCGTCCGGGCCTTCGCCCCGAGCGGCACCGTCCGGGCGACGCTGGCGGAGCGGGACCGGATCGGCAGCGATGACCAGGTGCAGCTGTACCTCTCGACCTTCAACGACGGGCGCCAGGCGTCGTACTTCGCCGTGAATCCGCTGGGGGTACAGGCGGACGGCGCCCTGAACGAGAGCGGCGGCGTCTCCTGCGGGATGATGGGGTGCGGCGCCTCGACGCGGCAGTCCCCCGATCTGTCACAGGATTTTGTCTGGACGTCCAAAGGGTCGCTCACGGAGGACGGCTACATCGTCGAGATGCGGATCCCGTTCAAGAGCATCCGGATGCAGGGGAGCAAGGTGCAGACCTGGGGCATCAACCTGCTGCGCAAGGTCCAACGGAGCGGGCAGGAACAGACGTGGACCACGACGAAGCTGGCGGCGTCGTCCTTCCTGGCCCAGTCGGGCCGACTGGAAGGGCTGACGGACCTCGATGCCGGCCACGTGCTCGACATCATCCCGACGGTGACGTCGCGGGTGACGGGTGCACCGCCGTCGGGCAGCGGTCGATTCGACTACGGTGGGGGGACGCCGGAGTTCGGCGGCGACCTCCGCTACGGCGTGACCCCCAACCTGACGTTGCGCGCCACGGCGCATCCCGACTTCTCGCAGGTCGAAAGCGACGTCACGCAGTTCGCCTTCGATCCGCGGCAGGCGGTGCGCTACCCGGAGCGACGGCCGTTCTTCCTCGACGGCGTCGAACAGTTCGATGCTCCCTCCGGATTGATCTACACGCGCCGCATCGTGCAGCCGGTCTTCGCGACGAAGTTGACGGGCAAGGTCGGCAACACCCAGGTCGGCGCGATGGCGGCGGTTGACGACCAGGCCGGCTCGGCGTTCGACAGTCACCCGGTCTACGGGATTGTCCGCGCCTCCCACGACCTCGGCCCCGGCTCGCGGATCGCCGGGCTCTGGACCGAACAGCACGACGGCGACGCCAGCAACCGCGTCCTCGGCATCGACGGCCGCCTGGTGATCAAGGGAATCAACTCGCTGACCTGGAGCGCGGCGTACGCCCACGACAACCGCAACGGCGTGGTGACCAACGCGCCGATCTTCAGTGCCGGGTTCCGGCGCGCGGGGCGCAACCTCCGGCTCAACTACTCAATGAACGCGGTGCCGGGCGACTTCATCACCCGCTCGGGGCTGATCGGCCAGCGCGACGTGGCCAACGTCGTCTTCGACCACAGCTACACCTGGCTCCTCGGCAAGAAGACGGTGGAGTCGGTGACCGGCGGCGTCTCGGTGCAGGGAACGTGGAAGTACGACAACTTCGTGCATGGCGGCGAGATCCTGAACCGCTATCTCCACTTCAACTCGACGGCGCGGCTCAAGGGTGGCTGGAATGTCGGCGCATCGTACTTCGTCGAGACCTTCGGCTATGACTCGACGATCTATCGCGGCGTCTATGTGCAGCAGGCCAACGGCGACGTCACGCCGTTCACCGGCGGCGGGCAGCGGCTGCCGAACAGCGACTACGTCCTGCAGTTCAACACCCCGGCATGGAAGCACTTCGACTTCAGCGGCTTCACCCTCGTGGGGCTGAACGACGAGAACTACGCCGAGTGGTCGTCGGGGCGTTTGTTCACGACCAACCTCGGGATGAACATCCGGCCGAACGACCAGCTCCGGCTCGGCTTCTCGGTCAACGAGAACCGCGTCTATCGCGCGACCGATCACAGCCGCGTCCTGTTGCAGGACGTGCTGGTCGGCCGGATTGAATACCAGATCTCGCGTGCGATGCAGATCCGGCTGATCACCCAGTATTCGATCGATACGCGCGATTCGCTGCGTGATGACGGCCGCACCAATCTCCCGCTGGTGGTGAAGGAGGGCAACGCGTTCGTCCCCGCCGCCGCGTACGATCGACGCGGCCTGCAGGCCAACTTCCTCTTCACCTACCTGCCGAACCCGGGCACGGTGATGTACCTCGGCTACGGCAACCTCCGCCAGCGGCCCGACCTCGATGGGCGGGCGGCGCTGGGGCCGACGCGGAGCGACTTCTTCTTGAAGCTGAGCTATTTGCTCAAGATGAGGGGATAGCGGCGAACAGCGAACAGCGAACAGCGAACAGCGAAGCGTGAGACGTGAGGGAGAGGGTGAGGGGATGATCTTCCCGCACCCCTCACCTCTCGCTCGCTTTCCCGTTCGCCGTTCGCTGTTCGCCGTCAGGCCAGCCTGCTGCTCCCGTTCGCCGCATCGACGAACGCCTCGAAGAGGCGGCCGACGCCGACGTCACCGCCTTCGAACATTTCGGGGTGCCACTGGACGCCGACGGCGAAGCCTTCCGTGGCTTCCGCGGCCTCGATGAGGCCGTCGGGGGCGGTGGCGGTGGCGACCAGGTTGTAGCCGAGGGTGCGGATTCCCTGGTGGTGCATCGAATTCACCGACACGGCACCGTGCCCGAGGGCTTCGCCGAGGCGGGAATCGCCGCGGACTTCGACGTCGTGGGCCCGGTGTTCACGGGCCCAGCCGGCCGTCGGGAAGAAGTCGTGCTTGAGCGACTCGGGGCGTTCCTCGGCGAGGTCCTGCCAGAGGGAGCCGCCGAGCGCGACGTTGAGCACTTGCAGGCCGCGGCAGAGGCCGAGCAGCGGCTTGGCGTCCTTGACGGCCCAGCGGGCGATCACCAGTTCGGAGGTGTCCCGGGCGGGGTCGAGGCGGCCGAGCTTTTCGTGGCGCGGGGTGCGGTAGTAGGCAGGGTCGATATCGACGCCGCCGGGAATGAGCACCCCGTCGATCCGCTCGTAAATGGCCCGGAGGGTGGCCGGGTCCTCGGCCAGCAGGGGGATCAGCACGGGAACGCCGCCCGCCGCCATCACGGCGTGGACGTAGCGCTGGTTCATCACCCAGGAGACGGGGAGGTCCTGGGGGATGCCGTCGATGGCGTGCAGGGTCTGCGTTGTCACCCCGATGAGGGGTCTGGTCCGGGCCATCTACCGCACTCCTTCCGCTGTTTCTGCCACGAGGCGATCCACCACGTCGTGAAGATTGCCAGTTTCGCGCCACGTCGCCAGCTGGCGGTCCGCCGAGGTCCCCTCGTTGAGGATCTTGTAGGCGTACTCGACCTCCTTCCGGGAGCCGAGCTCGTCGAGGACGTCGTCGAGGAACCACTCGATCAGCTCGCGGATCAGGTCGCGGGCGGGGAACTCCTCGCCCTTGCCGAGGTCGATCAGCTTCCCTTCGAGGCCGTAGCGGATCGCCCGCCACTTGTTCTCCTCGATGAAGTGCACCGAGTACTGCCGGAAGGTCAGGTTGTCGCGGCGCAGCTTCCACAGCTTGAAGCAGATCGCCTGGAAGATGGCGCCGATGCAGACGGCCTCGTCGACGCGGGTGCAGATGTCGCAGATCCGGAACTCGAGCGTCGGGTAGCTCCAGCTCGGCCGCACGTCCCACCAGATCTTCGAGGCGTTGGGGATCGAGTTGGTCTTGACCGACAGGTTGACCAGCGACTCGAAATCGTTCCACGACTCCATCGTGCGCGGGATACCGGTGCGCGGGAAGTTGCGGAAGACGACGCTGCGGTAGCTCTTGAGGCCGGTATTGCGGCCGAACCAGAACGGCGACGAGGTCGAGAGCGCGAGGACGTGCGGCAGGAAATAGCGGCAGACGTTCATCGCATCGATGAGGAACTCGCGGTCCTCGATGCCGATGTGCACGTGGGTGCCGAAGATCAGCAGCCGCTGCGCGAGGTCCTGCAGGTCCTCCTTCACGCCGGCGTAGCGATCGAGCGGCGTGATCTCCTGATCCATCCACTTCGAGAAGGGGTGGGTGCCGGCGGCGGCGATCACCAGGCCGTTCTTCGCGGCGAGGTCCATCACCATGCCGCGGAGCCGGACGATCTCCGCGCGCGCCTCCGCCGGGGTGTGGCAGACCTGGGTGCCGACCTCGACCATCGACTGGTGCAACTCCGGCTTGATCTCGCGGAGGATCGCGGTGTCGGCCTTGAGCATCTCGGTGATGTAGCTCTTCAGCTCGCGAGTCACCGGATCGATGATCTGGTACTCCTCCTCGATGCCGATCGTGAACGACGGCTGCTTCTCGTCATCGGGGCTCCACAACGAAAGTGGGGATGGTGGAGCCGCCACCGGCGGTGACGTTCACCAGGGTCGAGGTCGAGATGCGGGTGAGACAGCCGTCCATGAACGCCCCGTGCCAGCAGAACGGCGCGGTGTCGACGATCCGATCCTCGACGTGGAGCGCGCCCTCGTGGATGGCGGGGAACGGCTCGCTCGGCAGGGCGATCCGTTGCTGCACCACGTACGGCTCGGCGACGGCGCGCGCGACGGCGGCGTGCCAGGTGGTGTCGTCCACTTCCCAGCCGAGGACGATGCCGGTGCCGCCGTAGTCGTCATTGGGCTTGAGGACGAGCGACGCGCGCTCGCGCAGCATCCAGGGCAGGAGGTCGATCGGCTCGCCCTCGATCACCGTCTTCCGCTCCTCGACCACGCGGGTCCAGGGGACGTGGCGACTGATGGCCGCCCGCTCGTCGTGGGAGAAGCGGCCGGCATTGCGTTCATCGGAGAGCACGGCGAGCGACGCCTTCTTGTGGAGCGGCTTGCAGGCGAACGGGTTCACCATGCAGACGGCGCCGTCGGCCACGGCGCGCACCATCGGGTGGTCGAGGCCGCCCTCGGCGATCAGCTCGTGCAGCAGGACGCGCTTGTAGATCAGGTCGATCACGGTGCCGTCGGCGTCCTTGAGCTTGCCCCCCTCGTAGCGCAGCGCCTCCGGCGTCGTGATCCGGCAGGGCACGCCCATGGCGCGGAAGTAATCGCGGCAGATCCGGAACTCGGCCTGGGTCGGAACGTCGTCCCAGTCGACGATCGCGATGGTCGGCACGGAGCGGACGCCGCGGAAGCGATGCCAGCTCTCGAGCAGGACGTTGTGCACGTGCCCCATCGCCGGGAGCGGGCGCACCACCCAGCGCTCGAGGAAGGGCCGCATCGCCGGCAGTGCGAGAAAGAGCTCGGCCAGCGCGTCGGTGTAGCCCGTCCCGGCCGGTGTCTCGCCGTTGTATTCGGTGATTCGGGCGATGCCGGTGACCGGATCGATGAAGGCGTCGAGGCGGGAGAGCGGTGCGGCGACGTGCAACCGGGGCGCGCGTTCGAGGAGCTGCTCTTCCCAGTCGGCAAGACGGAACTGGGCCCGGAACTCGGCGTCGTCCTGGGCCATCGCGCCGGCGTGCCGAAAGGCGCCGAGCAGCGAGGCTGACGCGGTGCGCAGCGTGTCGTACTCGTGCGGCGAAAGGAAGCGCGGCCGGATGACGGTGCAGAGCGGTCGTTCGCCGAAGGTGAGGCCGATGTCGCGCTGGCGCGCGGTCAGCCACTCCGACGACTCGCGGGCGAGTCCGTCGTCGAGGCCCTCGTGGTAGGCGGCGACCGCGTGCTGGCTCATCCCGCGCGCTCGTGCCCGGCGAAGAGGTGCTTCGCCTTCGGCTTCGGGGCGACCCGCTCCTCGAGGGCCAGCGCGATGGTGACATCGGCCATCGTCTGCACGGCCCACTCGAAGTGGGTCGGCGTGAGCGAGTTGATGTCGAAGTCCGGCGCCGGATTCATGAAGTCGATGGCGTAGGGGACGCCGTCGCGGATGGCGAATTCGATCGAGTTCATGTCGTAGCCGAGGGCGCGGCAGAGCTTCCGCACCTGCTTGATGATCGTCTCCTTCATCTCGGGCTCGAGGAACTCGCCGACGTGGTACTTCCGCTCCTTCGGGTCGTACTTCATCACCAGGACATGCTCGCGGCCGATGCAGAGGCAGCGGATGAACTCCTCCCAGACGATGAACTCCTGCACGATCATCGTCAGCATGCCGCAGCGGTCGTAGTGGTAGAGCAGTTCGTCGAGGGTGTGACAGACGTAGACGTCGCGCCAGCCGCCGCCATGGGCGTCCTTGAGGACACAGGGGAGACCGATATGGTCGATGATCCCCTGCCAGTCGAGCGGATACTCGAGGTTGCGCAGCGACTCGTCGTGCTTGATGCCGGGGACGTAGTCCTTGTTCGGCAGCAGGATCGTCTTGGGCGAGCGGATGTCGTTCGCCTCGGCGAGGGTCGCGCCGAAGAACTTGTCGTCCGCGGTCCACATGAAGGGATTGTTGATCACCTTCACGCCCCGCGTCGCGGCGTGCTTGAGCCAGGTGCGATAGAACGGCACCTCGTGGGAGATGCGGTCGACGACCACGTCCCAGGGGATGACGTCGTCGAGGGTCGGTCCGCCGAGGGTGACGAATTCCGCCACCACGCCGGCATCCCGACGATTCACTTCCTCGATGAAGGCGGGGGGCCACGACCACTCGCGTCCCACCAGGAGTCCGATGCGCTTCGGGCCGGCCTGCGATTCCTTGCTCATGACAACCTCAGTCGTGTCCACCGATATAGAGTCGCACCATCTGCTTCCACCAGGGCCAATCGTGTGCCCAGCCGTCCCAGAGCCGGAGGGCGTTGCCGATCCCGCGCTCCCAGAGGACGCGGGAGAATGCCTCGTTGCCGGGACGCAGCGGGTCGTCGCGCCCGACCGCCAGGATGATGTCCATCCGGCGGAAGGCCTCGAGGCGCACCGGGTCGTGCTCGTGCCGCATGAAGTCGGCGGGATTGTACGCGTAGACCAGGTCGTCCGAGTAGCCGTGCGTGAGCCGCTTGATGTCGACCAGTCCGCTCATGGCCAGGACGCGGCTGACCAGGTGCGGATAGCGGCAGCCGAACGCCAGCGCGTGGTAGGCGCCGAAGGACGCCCCCATCGTGATCAGGAACGGATTCGGATTGCTCACCAGAGTGAACGGCACCACTTCGTCGCGCAGATACGCGTCATAGCGCGCGTGCCACTCGGCCTGCTGGTGCGGGTGCGCGTGATCGTCGTACCAACTCTCGGCGTCGACCGAGGCGACGCAGATCAACTGCAGATGGCCCGCCGAGAGCTGATCGGCGAGCAACTGCGCCATCCCCTGGTCTTCCCATTCGTGGAACCGTCCCATCGAGGTCGGAAAGACCAGCACGCGCGCCCCGGCATGGCCATGCACCACGAGTTCCATCGACCGCCCCAGGAGGTTCGGGCTCTCCCAGCGGTGGGTGGTGCGCTGCCACATCCTGTCGGGTCCGGCGTTGAGGGTGAAGAGAGAAGCTAACAGCGAACGGCGAACAGCGGACAGCGGACAGCGATCAAGTGACCTGTGACCGGTAACCCGTGACCAGGGGTGTTCCGGGGGACAGGTCACTGGTTACTGGTCACCGGGGTTTCGGTGCATTATGAAACAATTGAGTGCCCGTCCCCGAATTGCCAGAAAGTCGATCTGGCTCCGGCGTGTAAGTGGGTACTTGCTCCGTTAAACGTTGTTAGGTAAAATCGGTCCATGGACATCAGAGCATCGCTACTCGAAGTCACCGCCCAGCTCTTTGCCGAGCACGGCTGGCGCGGGACCACGACCCGCCGGATCGCCGAGGCGGCCGGGGTCAACGAAGTGACCGTGTTCCGGCACTTCGGCTCGAAGGAGGTCCTGCTTCGGGAGGCGATCGAGTCGGCGGCCACGGTGGGTCCGCTGGCGATCCTGCCTGAGGAGCCTGGCGAGGTGCGGGCGGAGTTGTTGTCGTGGGCCCGGGCGGTTCATGCGCATGTACAGGGGCAGCGGAAGCTGATCCGGACGGCGCTGGCTGAGTTCGAGGAGCATCCCGAGGTGGCCCCGGTGAGCTGCGAGGGGGCGATGCGGGCGATGGAGCAGATGGTGGGGTATCTCACGAAGGCGCGTGCGCGTGGACTGATCGCTGACGAGGGGTCGCTCGAAGGGGCGACCGTAATGCTGATGAATGCAATTTTTCTGGATGGAATCACCCGCGATGTGGTGCCGTCGTGCGCTGGCATGACGGCGCCGGTGACGATCGAGGCGTTCGTCGACCTGACCTCCCGCGCGCTGGGGGTGACGGCGTGAGGGGCGCGTGGGTGGTGGTGGGGGCGATGATGATCGCGGCGGATGGCTGGCGCAACGGGGCGAATGCGGAGGGGCGCAGCATGCTGCGCCCCTACCCGGAAACACCCGCGGGCCGGGCGACGCCCTGCGCCTGACGTTGGGGGACGCATTGGCCCGCATGGATTCGGCGTCGGAATCCGTCGGGATCGCGCGCGCCGCGGTGCGGAGTGCCGAAGCGGGGCAGATGCGTGCCCGCTCGGCGTATCTGCCGCAGCTGAACGGGAGCGTCGCCTACACGCGCACGCTCAAGACGCAGTTCGCCGGGTTGTCGTCGGGGAGCAACGACTCCACGCCGGCACCGACCAATTGCGGGACCTTCCGCCCCAATCCTGCGCTGCCACTCGCCGAGCGACTCGACTCGCTCGAGCGCGGTCTCGACTGCACCGCGAACGGCAACGGCGGACTCGACTTCTCGAATCTGCCGTTCGGCCGCGCCAACCAGTGGAACTTCGGCCTCTCCGCGACGCAGACGATCTTCAACCCGGCACTGGCCGGCCGACGGGGTGCGGCGAACGCGGTGCTCGATCGGGCCGAGCTCGTGCTCGCGGCCGAGCGCGCCAAGGCGATCCTCGACGGCGCGCAGGCCTATCTCGATGCGCAGCTCGCCGAGCGATTGCTGGCGATCGCCGACTCCTCGCTGGCGCAGGCGGAGCGTACGCTTGGCGAGACGCGTCTCGCGCGGGAGGTCGGCAACGCCGCCGAGTTCGACCTGCTGCGTGCCTCGGTGGCGCGTGACAACCAGCGCCCGGTGGTCATTCAGCGTCGGGTGCAGCGTGATCAGGCGTTGCTGCGCCTGCGACAACTGCTCGACCTGCCTGCCGGAACGACGCTCTCCCTGGTCACGCCGCTCGGCGATACCAGTGCCGTCACGTTGCCGGCCTTTGCCGCGACGATCGCGGCGGCTGGGAGCGGCGGTGCCATGGACCGGGCACCGGTTCGTCAGGCCGAGGCCGGATTGCGGGCCAGCACGGGAAACCTGTCGTCGGCGCGCGGCAGCCGGTTGCCGTCGCTCGCGCTGAGCAGCGACTACGCCAAGATCGCGTTCCCCGACGATGTCTTCGGCATCAAGAAGTTCCTCACCGACTGGACCGTCGCGGTGCGGGTCAAGGTGCCGCTCTTCACGGGCGGGGCGCTGCGCTCCGACGTGCTGGCCGCCGAAGCCGCGCGTGATGATGCCGCGCTCCGGTTGCGCCAGGCGACCGAAGTGGCCACCCGCGAGGCGGAGTCGCTGCAACTTGAGCTGCAGGGGGCGGAAGCCGCCTGGGCTGCGAGTGCCGGCACGGCCGAGCAGGCCGCGCGCGCGTATGCGATCAGCGAGGTCCGCGTGCGCAACGGCCTCTCGACGTTGACCGATCTCGCGGAGGCCCGGCTGCAGTTGCAGCAGGCCGAGGCGAATCGTGCGCAGGCCGCGCGCGACCTCCAGGTGACGCGCCTCCGCATGGCGCTGCTGCGTGACCTTCCGTTTGGCACCGCCGCCACGGGTGGTTTCTGATGGACTCCCTTCTGACCCCACGGCCCGCGATGACGGGCGTTGAGACGACCATGCCGACCCCTCAGTCCCGCTTGCGGCGCTTCGTGCGCCTCGCCCCACTCGCTGTGCTCGCCACGGCGGCCTGCAGCAAGCCCGCCGCCGATGAGTCCGCGCCTGAACCACCAGTGCAGGTGGCGGCGGATCAGGTGGCGATGGTGGATTCGCTCGAGGTCGAGAGCGGCCCGGCCCTCTCCGGCACGCTGACCGCCGAGCGCACCGCGCAGGTCCGCTCCCAGATGAGCGGCACGGTCCTCGTGCTCTACGTCAAGGAAGGGCAGGCGGTGAGCGCCGGTCAGGCGATCGCACTGATCGACACCACGGTCGCGGCGGAGCAGGCGCGCTCGGCGCGCTCGGCACTCCGCAGTGCCCAGGTGCAGTCGCAGCTCGCCACGCGCAATGCCGAACGCGCCGCCACGCTCCTGAAGGCCGGCGCGATCGCCGATCGGGACGAGGAAGGCGCCCGGGCACAGGCGCAGTCCGCCGCCGCCGCCGTCGCCGACGCCACCTCGCGTCTGGCCTCGGCCGAGAAGCTGCTGCGGGACGGCACGGTGCGCGCGCCGTTCGCCGGTGTGATCAGTGAACTCCCGGTGAGTGCCGGCGACGTGGTGCAGGGGGGCGCCGGTGGCGCGACGCTGCTGGCGACGGTCGTCGACCCGAGCGAGCTCACCCTGGAGGCCTCGGTGCCGGCGGAACACCTCGGCGCCATCAAGCGCGGCGCCCAGGTCGAGTTCACGCTCAACGGGATGAGCACGAAGGTGGTGACGGGGACGGTGGCACGCATCAATCCGACCGTCGATCCGACCACGCGGCAGGTCCGCATCTACATCGTCGTCCCCAACCGGAATCAGGCGCTCGCGAGCGGACTCTTTGCCGAAGGGCGGGTGACGGTCGAGGCGACGCGGGCACTCGCCGTGCCGATCTCGGCGCTCGATCCGCGCGCGACGACGCCGTCGGTGAAGCGGTTGAAGGGCGGCAAGGTCGAGCTGGTGCCGGTCACGCTCGGCTTGCGCGATGCGCTGCGTGAGCGGGTCGTCGTGACCGGGGTGGCGCGTGGCGACACGGTGCTGCTCGGCGGCGCGATCGGAACTCCCACCGGCTCGTTGGTGCGCATCACGCGCGCCGACGGCTGATCGGGGAGCGACACCATGTGGATCTCTGATTTCGCCATCAAGCGCCCGATGATCACCATCGTCTCGATGCTGGCGCTGGTGGCCTTCGGCGTCGCGGCGCTGTTCAACCTGCAGACCGACGAGTTCCCCGACATTCAGCAGCCGATCGTCGCGGTGAGCATCGTCTATCCGGGCGCGTCGCCGGACATCGTCGAGCGCGAGATCGTCGAGCCGATCGAGGAAGCGGTGCTCGCCATTGCCGGCGTCGACCGCACCAAGACGAAGGCGAACGCGGTGGACGGGCTGGCGCAGTTCACGGTCTTCTTCGAGTTCTCGAAGCCGGTGGCGGAGGCGTCGCAGGACGTGCGCGATGCGATCGCGGCCATCCGCGACGATCTGCCCACCGAAATGAAGGAACCGATCATCACCCGCTTCGACCCGGCGCAGCAGTCGCTGCTGTCGCTGAGCCTCGCCTCGGCGACGATGTCGCCGGAGGCGCTGACGCGGGTGGCCGACCCGACCGTGGTGCGGGCGCTGCGTTCGGTGCCCGGTGTGGCCGAGGTCACGGTGGTCGGCGGGTCGTATCCGGAGATGACGGTGCAGATCAAGCCGGCCGCGATGCAGGCGGCCGGCGTGGGGGTCGATGCCATCGTCGCAGCGGTGGGGCAGCAGAACCTCGCCGCGCCGGTCGGCCGCCTCAACGGCGCGCTTGACGAGCGCTCGATCCGCCTGAAGGGACGCCTGGCCGATGCCGAGGCGTTCCGGCAACTGGTGATCACCAGCCGGAACGGCGCCCTGGTGCGGCTGGGCGACGTCGCGGATGTCTTCGAGGGGAACGAGGAGCAGCGGACCGCCGCGAACTTCAGCGGCAAGCCGGCGGTCGGCATCGAAATCAAGAAGGCGAAGGGGTATTCGACCACCGCCGTGGTGGCCGACCTGAAGGAGGAGCTGAAGGCCCTCGAGGGAAAGCTCCCGGGCGACGCGAAGGTGAGCATCGTGCGCGACCAGGGCTTCCGGGTCGAGCGCGCGGTGGCCAACGTGCAGTCGGCGCTCATCGAAGGCGCGGTGCTGACGGTGCTGGTGGTCTTCCTCTTCCTGAACTCGTGGCGCTCGACGGTGATCACCGGCCTGGCGCTGCCGGTCTCGGTGCTGGCCTCGTTCATCGCGGTATGGGCGTTCGGCTTCACGCTCAACACGATGTCGCTCCTCGGCCTGTCGCTGGCGATCGGCATCCTGATCGACGACGCCATCGTGGTGCGCGAAAACATCGTGCGCCACATCGAGATGGGAAAAGACCACATGACGGCCTCCCACGAGGGGACGGCCGAGATCGGTCTGGCGGTGGCGGCAACGACCTTCTCGATCGTCGCGGTCTTCGTGCCGATCGCCTTCATGTCGGGACAGGCCGGGCAGTGGTTCAAGCCGTTCGCGCTGACGATCGCCTGCGCCGTGCTGGTGTCGCTGTTCGTCTCGTTCTCGCTCGACCCGATGCTCTCGGCCTACTGGGCCGACCCGCACCAGGAGGAGCACGAGAAGGGCGTCATCACCCGGACGCTCGACAAGTTCAATCGCGGGTTCGACCGGATGACCGAGAGCTACGCGAGCGTGGTCGGCTGGGCGCTCGACCACCGCAAGTCGATGGTGGTGCTGGCGTTGTTCTCGTTCGCCGGCGCGATCTTCCTGCAGGGGGCGATCGGCGGATTCGGCTTCGTGCCGGTCGCCGACCGGTCGGAGTTCGAGGCGATCGTCGAGTCGCCGCCGAGCGCGAACCTCGCCTACACGCTGGAGCGCGCCGAGGCGGTGGCGAAGATCGCCCGCGCGCACCCCGAGGTGGCCTACACCTACATCACGGCGGGCAACCCGCTGCCGATGCGGACGCCCGGCGTCGACCAGGCGCAGGTGTACGTCAAGCTGACGCCCAAGGCGGAGCGGAAGACCTCGCAGGCCGACATCGCCACGATGCTGCGGAAGGAATTCCAGCAGGTCGGCGGCGTGAACGTCTCGGTGTACTCGTCCGGCTTTGCCGGCGCGATGAAGGAGATCCAGTTCGAGTTGCAGGGGCCGGACGCGGCGGTGCTGACGCAACTGGCCGAGCGGGCCGTCGCCGCGAGCAAGACGGTGAAGGGCGCCGCGGACGTCGGCCTCTCGGTGCGCGGCACGCGCGAGGAGGAGACGGTCGATCTCAACCGTGGGCTGGCCGGCTCGCTCGGGCTCTCGGTGGCGCAGGTGGCGCAGGCGTTGCGGCCGTCGTTCGCCGGCATCGATGCCGGTGACTGGGTCGACCCGACCGGCGAGACCCGCGACGTCCGGATCCGGCTGGCGCCGAATGCACGCTCGCGCACGGCGGACCTGGCGCAGCTGCCGATCACCGTCCGCGGGGCGAACGGCACCATCAGCACGGTGCCGCTCGGTCAGATCGCCACGGTGCGGAGCGAGATCGCGCCGGGGCAGATCGACCACCTCGACCGCAACAAGGTGATCACCCTCGGCGCCAACACCGACGGCCGTGCGCTGGGCGAGGTCTCGGCCGACATTCGCGCCAAGCTCGACAAGCTCGGTTTCCCGCCGGGGTACGGCATCATCGAGGGGGGTCAGGGGCGCGACCAGGCCGAGGTGTTCCGCAACGTCTTCACGGCGCTCGGCATCGCGGTGCTGATGATGTACCTGATCCTGGTGGTGCAGTTCGGCTCGTTCCTCGATCCGATCGCCATCCTGATCTCGCTGCCGCTGTCGCTGATCGGCGTGGTGCTGGCGCTGATCATGACCGGCGACACGCTCAACATCATGTCGTTGATCGGCGTGATCCTGCTGATGGGGATCGTGGCGAAGAACGCCATCCTGCTGATCGACTTCGCCAAGTGGGCGCGCGAGCAGCGCGGACTGCCGCTGCGCGAGGCGCTGATCGAAGCGGGGCGGATCCGGCTGCGGCCGATCCTGATGACCACCTTCGCGCTGATCGCCGGGATGATTCCCGTCGCGCTCGGCCTCGGCGAAGGCGCCGACTTCCGCGCCCCGCTCGGCCGCGCCGTGATCGGCGGCACCATCACCTCGACGATCCTCACCCTGCTGGTGATCCCGACGTTCTACGAGATCATCGACGGGATGCGGACCCGCTTCGCGAATTTCGCGGGACGGTACTTCGTGGGGGCATCGGAGTGGCGGGCGAAGACGGGGGAGTTTGTGGTGCCCGTGAAGGAGTCCTGAGTCGTTAGTCGTTAGTCGTTAGTCATCCCGAGCGAAGCGAGGGACCTGCGTGCACGCCGTTACGCAGATCCCTCACTTTGTGTGGGATGACGCTTTTCTAACGACTAACGACTAACGACCAACGACTCACTTCAGCATCCCCACCAATCTCGTCCACTGCTCATCGACTCTCCTTCCCCATGACGCTTCGTCGTGGTCGCCGTCGGGATCCTCGAGGTAGTGGAGTCCCTGATTCAGCTTCCAGCCGCGGGTGACGAGGAGGTCGCGCATCTGGCGGACTTCGTCGAGCTGGTCGTCGCCTTCCTTCACGCCGGTGTCGAGCCAGAGCTGGCCGACCGGGCCAGGTTGGGTGGCCACCCAGTCGTAGATGGCGCCGCCGGCATACCAGAAGGCGGGCGAGAGCACCCAGGCGGCGCCGAAGGTCCCGGCTTCCTGAATCATCGCGTACAGCGCGAGGAGGCCCCCCATCGAGGAGCCGCCGATGCCGGTCGATACCCGTTCCGGTCGGGTGCGGAAGGCGCGGTCGACGAGCGGCTTCACGGTGCGCGCGATGTAGCGGAGGTAGGCGGTCCCCTCGCCGACGCCGCGGATCACGTCGTCGAAGGGGGAGTACTCGCGCAACCGGCCGTGGCCGAGGTTGGGGATGCCGACGAGGATGACGGGATGCCTGGGGTGCGCGGCCATCGTCTCGAGGAGACTCCAGTGCCCGGCGTAGGAGGTCATCGGGTCGAAGCAGTTCTGGCCGTCCTGGAGGTAGACGACGGGATAGCGGGTCCGCGGGTGATGGTCGTAGCCCGGCGGCAGGGCGACCAGGACATCCCGGCGCGCGTCGCCGGGCCCCACCACGCCCTCGAATGCCCAGAGCGAGGGCGGCTCCTGGGCGTCGGGGAAGGCGACGGGCAGCGGGAGGCGGATGGGGGAGGGCACGGGGGGCAAGGATAATCGGCGAACCGCGAACGGCGAACTGTGAACGGAGATTGAGGTAAAAGGTAAGAGGTGAAACGGAGCCTCATTCGGCGCCCGTTTCACCTCTCACGTTTCACGAACAGCTGTTCGCCGATCGCTACTCGCTGTTCACTGCTAGAACAGCGTGCTGACTCCGAACATCACTCGGCGGCCGAT
Organism: Gemmatimonadota bacterium; assembly: GCA_016720805.1. Lineage (NCBI taxonomy): Bacteria > Pseudomonadati > Gemmatimonadota > Gemmatimonadota bacterium. Next base: position 29,725 of record JADKJZ010000003.1, read on the forward strand.
GACGGCGCCACCAAACATCTGATAGCGCTGCTGATCGAGGATGTTCACGCCATTGGCGAACAGCCGGTAGCCTTCGCCGGTGTCGAAGCCGATGGTGGCGTTGATCTGCTGCTGCGCCGGGACGCGGCCGACGAACACACCGGCGGCCCAGTCATACGACGCCACGAAGCGGGAACTCAGCGAGGCGTTGAGGCCGTTGCGTGCCCCTTCGTAGGTCAGGCCCAGCGTCGCCTTGCGGTCCGGCGTGTTCGGCAGGAGCTGGTCGCCGGCGCGCTGGCTGTTGACGGTGAAGTCGAAGAACGAGAAGGTGGCGTCGGCCCGCAGCTCGGACGTCAACTGGAAGCCGACGCCGACGTCGAGGCCCTTCTGGTCGACGTCACCCGCGTTGGTGTACGAGACGAGCACCGCCGTGTTGCCGTTCTCGTCGCGGGTGAGGCCGGCGGCCGCGAGGGCCGTGGCCGGGTTCGCGCCCAACTGGGCCTTGATGGCCCCAATGAGGCCCGGCACCGCAGCGCCCGGCACGGCCGCCGGAGCGGTCCAGTACGGGAACGCCGAGTTCACGCCCGGGAGGAGGTCGGTGATGAAGCCGGTGATGTTGTTCTGGTAGAGATCCACCGTGACATACACCTTCTCGCTCAGCGCGCCCTTGTAGCCCACCTCATAGCCGGTGGTCTTCTCGACGTCGAGGGCCGCGTTGCCGCGGGCAAGCACCGGCACCGCGGCGGAGTTGGTGAAGAGCTGCCCCTGCGGCACGCCGGCCAGCGCGGGACCGAGCTGAGCGTTGGCGCGGAGCCCGGCCTCGAGGGCGGAGAAGTTCACCGGCGCGCCGGCGTTGGCGCGGAGGAAGAACTCCGAGTAGTTGGCGGTCTGGAACGCCTTGTTCACCGTGAAGCGGAAGGCGTGGTTGTCGTTCGGCGTGAAGACGATCGCGCCCTTGGGCGAGACCTGCCCCTCGAAGAGGTCGCCCTCGTCGTAGCGCGCGGCGCCGACGAGACGGACCTTGTCGCCGATGCGGAGCTCGCCCTGACCGAACACCGACTTGACGGCGTCGCTGCGGTCGTCGTCGGCGAGGCCCATCAGCGTGCCGAAGGTGTTGAGCGCATAGTTGCGGTACGACGCGCCACCGATCACGCGGAACTTGCCGTCGAGGAACGTCTGGTTGCCCTGTGCCTCGATGTGCGAGACGGTGCCGGTCTCCATCAACCCGTTGCCGCTGTTGAGCAGGTAGGTCGTGTCGATCGACTCGCGGCGGTTCATGTAGCCGAAGACGTTCAGGTGGCCGCTGTTGTACGCGGCGCGGAGGAACGGCTTGCGGGTCTTGCCCACCTGGGCCCGGCCGATGCCGGTCACCAGCACTTCGCCCTCGACCTGCGACGCGCCACCCTCGAGGGTGACGACGTTCGAGCCGAAGTAGCGGTCGAGGCGCACGGCGCCGTAGGCGCTGTTGATCAGGTCGCGATCACCCTTCGGACGGCGCGTGGTGCCGGCGCAGGCCTCGGAGGTGCCGCCGCAGTTCTGGCCGGCCAGCGCACGGAGCTCGGGCGTCTGCGCCTTGATCACCAGATCGCTGGCACCGGTGCGGGCCTCCTTGTATTCGGAGCGCAGCGCGAACGAGAACGCCGCCCCGGTCGTCGCGGAGACCGAGTCGATCGAGGTGCGCGAGCGGCTCCAGGTGTCGCTGGTGCTGTAGCCACCGGTGACGCGGATGCCGTAGCGGCCGGCGCCGAAGAGCGCCGAGAGACGGCCGTCGACCTTCTTCGAGGAGAGCCCGCCAATCGAGGCGCTGACTCGGCCGCCGAGCGCTTCCCGCGGCGAGAGCGTGGTCATGTTGAGCACGCCGGCGAAGGCATTCGGGCCATACAGCGCCGAGCCGGGGCCGCGCACCAATTCCATCCCGCGCATGTCTTCGGTCGACACGGTGAGCGAGTTCCACTCCTGCGAGCCGAGGAAGTCGATCGCCAGGTCGCGGCCGTCGAGCAGCGTGAGCACGCGACGATTGAGCGACGAGTTGAAGCCGCGCGCGTTGATGTTGAAGTCGTTGACACCGCTCTGCACGATGTCGACGCCGGCGGTCTGCGCCAGCGCGAGCGGCGCCTGGCCGGTGGCGCCGGTGGCCTGCAGCACGCGCGGCTCGATGCTCGAGACGGCGGCCGGCGCTTCGACGATCCGCTCCGGCTCCTTCGAGGCCGCGGTGACGGTCAGGTCGCCGAGGGCCACGGCCTTCGGCTCCAGCTCCGCATCGACGGTCTGGTCGGTGCTGACGGTGATCGTCTTCTCGACCGGCGCGTAGCCGAGCCAGCGGAAGACGAGCGTCTGGCTCCCCGCGGGGACGCGGAGGAAGACGTACTTGCCGTTGCCATTGGTGGTGGTGGCGATCGTGGTGCCCTTGAGCGTGACGACCACGCCCGCGACCGGTTGATTGTCGCCGGACCGGGTAACCGTGCCGCGGATCGCCGCGATCTGCTGCGCGGTCAGCGGGGTCACCGCGCCGAGCAGGAGTGCGAGCGCCGCGCCGAGACGAACGTTCCTCAGGAACATGCCGTCAATCCTTTGCTGGAGTATGCAGGGGGGTGAGCAGAACCAATGGGCCTGGCGGTAAAGATCATTGCGGAATGGGATTTGGGGAAGAGTCTCCCCCGGTCTGAGGGCCGAGGGCGGCGGCAAAGCGACGGACCACCCCCCCGGCGGGTTCGATCGCCGTGATCCGGGCGACCGACCGACCCGCCTGCCAGTACTCGACCTTGCCGTGGGCATCGAGCGAGCTGCGCTTGAGCTGCCACAGCGAGCGGAGGGCATAGATCGTCCGCATCCAGTGGCGGGTGCGCCGGCCCCGGAGCATCCACCGCGCGATGGGACCCGCCCGGAGGCCCATTCGTTCCACGAGAGGCGTCCGGATGATCGCCACCGGAACCCCGGTGATTCGTTCCGAGAGAACGATATCATCTTCGCCGGCCTTGAGGATCGCTGCCTTGTAGGCATCACTGGTCCGGCATTCCGTGGTGGCGATGAAGCGGGTGCCACACTGCACGGCGGCATATCCCAGGTCGAGCATCGCCCGGAATTCATCGGCCTCGCCCACACCGCCGGCCGCCACCACCGGCACCCCGAACGGGGTCAGTTCGCGAAGGAGGGTGACGGCGTCGCGCCCACCCGCGTGTCCGCCGGCGCGTCGGTTGACGGCAATCAGCCCATGCACGCCTCCCGCGAGGGCCTTCTCGGCCCACTTCGGTTCGGTGACATCGTGATAGACGACCCCGCCGACGGCGGCGACTCGTTCGACCACCCAGCGCGGATTCCCCAGCGACGTGATGAAGAAGCGGATCCCTTCCTCGAGGGCGATCTCGATCCACTTCTCCATCTGCACCCGATAGCGCGCAGATGACTGCTCGATCAGGGCGTTCATGCCGATCGGCTTCGACGTGAGCGAGCGGATGAGTCGCAGCCCCTCGCGGAATTCATGGCCATGCACGTAGGTCAGCGCGATCGGCTGGACCACGCCGAGCCCGCCGGCGTCGGACACCGCCGCCACCAGCTCCGGATTCGAGCAGGGATACATCGGGCCGCAGATGAGCGGGACCTCGACGCCGGCAGCACGCGTGAACGGCGTCTCCATCAGAGGGCCTCGAGTCGCCAGGTGACCGTCGCCACGGCGACCTCGTCGCCGGCGGCATCCCGGATGGTCGCGGTGATCTCGGTGTCGATCGGCTCGGCGCCCACCGTCGGCGGCATCGCCACGCTCTCGGCGACCAGTCGCCCGCGCGCTTTCTTGCCGTAGCTGATGCGCAGCCCGATCACGATGCCACGAACATTTGACGGGACGGCGGTGAGCATCGCGAGTCCGCTGGTCACTTCGGCCAGATTGACCAGGGCGATCGCGTGAATTGAGCGCAGGTGATTGCGGACGGCGCGTCGGTCACGCAGGGACACCGTCACGTGACCGGGTACGAGCGACTCGACCCGCGCGCCGATCGACCCGGTGTAGGGCACCATCCAGCCGAGGAGGCGCGAGAAGAGCCAGCGGCCCCCCGGCACCGCGTGCAGCCGAGCCCAGGCGGCCAGGAGGCGGGGTGCGGGGGAGACCGCCATCAGCGGCGCCGGCGGCGGCGACTGCCGCTTCGGATCATCACCTCGGAGCTGTCAATCGGGGGGAGCGCGCTCCGTGGCCTGAAGCGCCGGCGCATCGGCAGCCAGCACCGGACGCTGCGCCGGTAGAATTCGTAGTCGCGGCCGAAGCGCCGCTGCAGTTCGTGCTCGGAGCCGGGGCGAATCAGCAGGTGCCACCCGAGGGCGAGGAGCGCGAGGTAGCTGACCAGCAATGCCGATCCGGTGTACAGGGCGACGCCGATGCCCTGGGCGATGGTGGTGGCCGCAATCGGATTGCGCAGCCACGCGAACGGCCCGGTGACCACGAGCCTGGCGGGCGGCGTGAAGAGCACGGCCATCCCTTCGCCCCGGACGGCGAGCGTGAGGCGACTCCACAGATTGAGGGCCGCGGCGATCGTGAAGACCACGAGCCCGGGAATGACCAGCGGCTCGATGCCGATGTGGCGGAGCTCGGCGGCCTGTTGCCACCGGACAATGGCGCGCGGGATGTAGTACTGCAGCACACCCCAACTGACGGCCCCCTGAAGCAGTGCCGTCACGACGGGCCATGCCACGCGGGCGATGGGACGCATCCGGGCTCGGGGTGCGGGAGAGTCGGGCGCGCGGGCTTACGCCCGCGTCGCCACCGTGTTCGCGAGGAGGTACTCGAGCACATCGACTGCCGAATAGCTGGTGCGGCCCTGCAGGAACTCGGCGATCATGGTGAGGTCGTCCCCGCTGGTGAGCAGCTGGGTCTCCTGGAACCCATCCTCCCGGAACTGGCCGATGTTCACGTTGGCCATCAGGGAATTGCAGAGACAGCGACGGCCGACCGTCTCCGCCACGTCACCGCCCTTCTTCACATAGTCTTCGATCGGCTCGGAGGCACAGCGGAACCCGATCTTGCCGTCCTCGCGCGCGTAGGCGGTGCGCAGGTAGCCCATGTCGCAGATGCGCTTGCGGGGAATGCCGGCGTCCTTGTCGCCGCTCCAGGTCACCACCTTGAACGGATAGCCGGTCGGCGAGGCGAGCGGATCGGTGCGCACGGCCACCTCGCCCCGGATGGCGCTCTCCAGCACGGAGCGCTTGAGCTCGGCGGTGAAGCCGGACTCATTCGAGAAGGCGAAGAGGGTGCCGATCTGGATGCCCGCCGCACCGGCTGCCTTGGCCTTGCAGAGCCGGTCGGGCCACCCTTCGCCGCCCGCCAGCCAGAAGGGGAGACCGAGCTCGCCGATCTGCGACAGGTCGACGACGTCGCGCTCGCCATAGATCGGCTCGCCAGCGTCGTTGAGGATCATGGTGCCGCGTGGCGGCGCATTGTGGCCACCGGCCGTCGGCCCCTCGATGATGAAGCCCTGCACGCCGCCGCCACCCTTGCGGGCAAGCATCGTCGCGAGCGAGTTCGACGCGACGATGGCGAGGAACGCGGGGCGCGTCACCGGAATCGGCGTGGCACCATCCCAGTGGTCGGCGGGGTCGAGCGTGATGTACTCGGTGCGTCCTTCCTCGAGCCCGAGGACATCCATCTTCAACTGTGCCTTCTGGTGCGTCGCGAAGGCGTCGAGGGCCGGCGGAATCTCGCGCGGGATGCCGGCGCCCATCAGGATGTAGTCCACCCCGGCGAGCATGCAGCCATACAAGGCCGCCAGATTGGGGCGCTGGATCTTGGTCAGCAGGTTGGCGCCGACGAGTCCATCGTGCCCTTCCTTGGCGAGCCAGACCTCGACGAAGGCGGCCAGCATCTGGGCCTCCTCGCGCTCGCGGCGGACCACCTGCTTGTACATCGGAAGCAGCGCGTAGGGCTGCCCCGGCTCCCGTCCCTCGGGGAGGAAGTACTTCGTCAAGAACCCATCGGCCGCCCGACGAATCGGGAAGGCGGCCAGGGCCCGGCGCATGTGACCGCCCGGATCGCCGTCCTGCATGCGGCGCACGAGGACGGTGTCGATACCGGTCGCGGAGATCACCCCGAGCTGTCCGGCCATCGAGACAGTCCGGGCGAGGCGCCAATCGGAGACGGCGACGCCCATCCCCCCTTGAATGATCTCGGGCAGCGGGTGCGTGATCATGGCGTGGTCAGCCATCAGGGGCGGCGTCCTTTGGTGGTGCGTCCGCGCGCCGACGAGGCACGCGGGCGATCGCCGCGCGGGGCGGCGGGGGCGGCAGGGGCGGCGCCAGGCTGGGAGGCACGACGCGCGGCCTTTTCCTTGGCGCGCGCACGTTCATCCGACTTGCGGGCGCGGATCGCGGCGATCCGCTCGGCGAGCGGGACCTCGAGCGTGGCCTCGGGCTTGGCGCGATAATCGAAATCGGGGACGGTCACGCGCGGAAGGCGCTTGTTGAGCACCTTCTCGATCTGGCGCAACTCGCTCTCTTCTTCCGGGGCCACGAAGGTGAAGGCATCGCCGGTCGCCTCGGCGCGCGCGGTCCGGCCGATCCGGTGGATGTAATCCTCGGGGACCAGCGGGACGTCGAAGTTCACCACGTGGCCGAGCTCTTCGATGTCGATGCCGCGGGCGACGATGTCGGTCGCGACGAGGACGCGGTACTTCCCCTTCTTGAAGCCGGCGAGGGCCTCGGTCCGCTGGGCCTGCGAGCGGTTGCCGTGGATCCGTTCCGCCGGAATGCCGTGCTTGCTCAGGAAGGCGTGCAGCCGGTTGGCGCGGTGCTTGGTGCGGGTGAAGACCAGGACTTCCTGCATCTCGCCGCGCTGCAACAAGGTGAGCAGCAGCGTCGACTTCAGCTCCTGCGCCACCGGGTAGAGCGCCTGGGTGATGCCGACGGCCGGCTTGGACTGCCGCTCGAGGTTGATCAGCACCGGATCCTTCAGCATCTCGCGGACCAGCGTCATGATCGGCGCCGGCATGGTGGCCGAGAAGAAGAGCGTCTGGCGCTTGGCCGGCACGTGCTTGAGGATCCGCTTGATGTCCGGGAGGAAGCCCATGTCGAGCATCCGGTCGGCCTCGTCGAGGACCAGGTATTCGATGCCCGGCAGCTTGCCGTACTGCGACTTGAAGTGGTCGAGCAACCGGCCCGGGGTTGCGATCATGACGTCAACGCCGCTGCGGAAGGCGTGCTCCTGCGGTCCCATCCCCACGCCGCCGAAGACGGCGGCGCCGGTGATCGGGGTGTGGACGGCGAGATCGTTCAGGTCGGCGAGGATCTGCGCGGCCAGTTCCCGGGTCGGCGTCAGGACCAGCGCCCGGGTGGTCCGGCGCGGCTTGGCAATCAGGTTGTGCAGAATCGGCAACAGAAAGGCCGCAGTCTTGCCGCTGCCGGTCTGGGCGCACGCGAGCACGTCGCGACCCGCCAAGGCGGGCGGGATGGCATCCGCCTGGATGGGGGTCGGTCGGGTGAAGCCGAGTTCCTTGATGCCGCGCAGGAGGTCGGGATGCAGGTCGAGACTGCTGAAAGGCACGCAAATTCCTAGGTCGGGGACGGTGTTTCGCACGGAGCAACCTAACAACCTGTCCCACGGAATGACGACAGACGGCCTCCTGCAACCCATGCTCAGGAGTGATACGCCCCGACCCGGGCGATTGTTCACGCTTCGGCCATTCCCGGGGTGACTTACGGGCCTGGCGTGGTCAGTTCACGGAGCCAGATGTTCCGAAACTGTACAGTGACGCCGTGGTCCTGCAGGGCGATGGGCAGCCGGTCGGGGTGGGCGGTGTAGGGGGTGCGGACGCCGTTGCTGGTAGGCCCCAGCAGGATCGCCTCCTGATGGACCAGGATTCCGTTGTGGAAGACGGTCATCCGGGCGGGGACGGCGAGGAGGCCAGCGGCGTCAAAAATCGGGCGGCGGAAGACGATATCGTAGCTCTGCCACTCCCCGGGGGCCCGGGAGGCATTCACCAGGGGAGGGAATTGGCCGTAGATCGAGGCCGCCTGGCCATCGGCGTAGGTGGTGTTTTCCCACGAATCGAGAATCTGGACCTCGTAGCGCCCCATCAAGAAGACGCCGCTGTTGCCGCGCTCCTGACCGGTCCCCTTGACCTCCTTGGGGGTCCGCCACTCGAGGTGGAGCTGGACGTCGCCGAAGGGCTGCCGGGTCCGGATGGTGCCGGTGCCGGGGACGACCTCCAACGCCTTCCCGACGATCCGCCAGGGGGCCGCGCCGCCGGAAGAGTCCTTGGCGGTCTGCCACGCGGCCAGCGAGCTGCCGTCGAAGAGGACGATGGCATCGGCGGGCGGGGGGACCGGGGCGCCGGCGGGGCCGGGATGGACGATCGGCGGCTTCGGGCGCGTCATCGAGTGCTGGGGCCACTCGACGGGTGCCTGGCCGGCGAGGGGGAGGATCAGCATGGCGGTGAGGGCGGTGGCACGAGCGAGCGAGTTCAGCATGACGGCTCTCCAGGGGAATGCGCCAATCGCGGCGGCGCAGTAAGTTATCGCGCCGGCTCAACGCATGGCGTTCCACCCGTCACGGATCGTCGATCGGTCCCGTGTCGTCCTCCCCTCGGAGAATCAACTCTATGGTCTCGCTGCTCCGCGTCGCGGGGGTGGTGACGTGCGTCGCCACGATCGCATCGCCGCTCTCCGCCCAGCGCACCGCCTCGGCGGCCTACGCCATCACCAACGCCCGCCTGGTCCCGGTCTCGTCGCCGGTGATCGAGCAGGGCACGGTGGTCATCCGTGGCGGTCTGATCGTCGCGGTCGGCGCGACGGTCGCCGTGCCTGCCGATGCCCGCGTGATTGATGGCACCGGGCTCACGATCTACCCCGGCCTGATCGACGGCTTCGGCACGCTCGGCCTCCCCACGGCGACGCCCGCGGCCGCCGGGGCGGGTGGCCCGGGCGGCGGCGGTGGTCGAGGCGGCGGTGGCGCCGCGGCACCGCGGGCACCGAATTCGACTCAGGCCGTGGGGTTGCAGCCGGAACTCGCGGTCGTCAATGAGCTCGGGCCGGACGCGGCCGCGTTCACGGCGCCGCATGCGGCCGGCTTCACCACGGCGTTCACCTCGATCGGCGGCGGCGTCTTCCGCGGCCAGTCGGCGGTGATCAACCTCGACGGCACCGACGTCTCGGCGATGATCGTGAAGAGCGGCATGACGCAGCAGCTGGCGTTCTCGCGCGGCGGCGGCGGGGGCGGCTTTCCCGGGCTCGCTGTTCGGCGTCTTCGCGGCGATCCGGCAGGAGCTGCTCGACGCCCAGCGCTATCGCGACCTGACCGCGGCGTACGCGCGCAGCCCGAAGGGGATGGTGCGGCCGGCGTACGATCCGTCGCTGGCCGCGCTGCAGCCGGTGCTCGCGCGGCAGCAGCCGATGGTGATGCTGGCCAACACGCAGCGCGAAATCGAGCGCGCGCTCGACCTCGCGAAGGAGTTCAACCTGCGCGTGATCATCGCGGGCGGGACCGAGGCGTGGAAGGTGGCGGGACGGCTCAAGGCGGAGAACGTCCCGGTGCTGCTGACGGTCAACTTCCCGCGCCGCACGACGACGCCGGCCGCGGACGCCGACCCCGATCCGCTGCGCGTGCTGCGCGAGCGGGTCGAGGCGCCGAAGGGTCCGGCGGTGCTGCAGGCCGCCGGCGTGACCTACGCGTTCACCTCCGGCGGGGCCTTCCCCGAATTTCTCGCGAATGTCCGCCGCGCCGTCGGCGGTGGGCTGACGACCGAGCAGGCGCTCAAGGCAATGACGACGACGCCGGCGCAGCTCTTCGGCATCGCCGATCGGGTGGGTGCACTCGAGGCGGGGCGGATCGCCAACCTCACCATCACCAAGGGCGATCTCTTCGTCGCGGGCAGCACGGTGCAGCAGCTCTTCATCGATGGCCAGCCGATTGCGATTCCGGCGACGGCCCCGGCGGCGGGCGGCGGCGCCAATGGCGGTGGTCGTGGCGGGCGCCCGGGCACCCTCGATGGCCAGTGGACCGCGCGGATCGCCTTCGACGGCGCCGAGCGTGAGGTCACCTTCACGTTGACGCAGGACGGCGCGTCGCTCGGTGGCATGCTCGAGGGGACCTTCGGGTCGGCCGTGCTCGAGGAAGGCAGCATCGCGGCGGACGGCACCTTCCGCTTCGCCGCTTGGCTGATGCATCACGACGGACTGGAACGGGCGCAGTTCCGCGGCACGCGGCGGGGCGACGCCCTCGTCGGCGAGGTCGCGGTACAGGGCCATGGCACGTCGCGCTTCACCGGCAGCCAGGAGCGCTGAGATGACCACCACTTTCGAGGCACCCATGATGAAGTCCGCCGTGGCGCTGGCGCTGTTGCTGGCCGCGCCCGCGCTGTCGGGTCAGGCGCCGCGCGCCGCGGCCCCCGCGACGCTGATCCGCAACGCCACCGTCCTCACGGTGACGAAGGGGACGCTCGCCGGCACCGACGTGCTGCTCCAGAACGGCAAGATCGCGCAGATCGGGAAGAACCTGACGGCCCCGGCCGGCGCGACGACGATCGACGGCACGGGGAAGTTCCTGATGCCGGGGATCATCGACCCGCACTCGCACATGATGAGCGACGCGACCAACGAGGGCTCGCTCTCGGTGACGTCGATGGTGCGGATCGCCGATGTGCTCAATCCGACGGCGCCGAACATCTATCGCGCGCTCGCCGGCGGCACCACGATGCTCAACATCCTGCACGGCTCGGCGAACACCATCGGCGGGCAGAACGCCGTGGTGAAGCTCAAGTGGGGGCGCACGGCGCAGGAGATGCTGGTGCCGGGCGCGATGCCGGGGATCAAGTTCGCCCTCGGCGAGAACGTGACCCGGAAGAACAGCCAGACGGTGATCGTGCAGGGGCAGCCCGCCGCCCCGCGCCGCTATCCGACGACGCGCATGGGGCAGGAGGTCATCCTCCGCGATGCCTTCACCCGCGCGCGCGACTACCAGGCGGCCTGGGCCGACTATCGGGCGCGACTCGCGAAGAAGGAGGCGGGGTTGATTGCGCCGAGGCGCGACCTCGAGCTCGAGCCGCTGGTCGAGGTGCTCGAAGGGAAGCGGTGGGTGCATGCGCACTCGTATCGCGCCGACGAGATGCTGATGCTGCTCAACCTGGCCGATGACTTCGGCTTCAAGATCAAGACGCTGCAGCACGGCCTCGAGGGCTACAAGATCGCCTCCGAGATCGCCAAGCACGGCGCCGGGCTTTCGACGTTCGCCGACAGCTGGGGCTACAAGATCGAGGCGTACGATGCGATCCCGTACAACGTCGCGATCCTGATGCGCCACGGCGTGCTGACCACGATCAACTCCGATGACGACGGCCGGGCGCGCCGCCTGAACATCGATGCCGCGAAGATGGTGCGCTACGGCGCACTGACCGAGGACGAGGCGCTCCGCATCATCACCTACAACGGCGCGGCGCAGCTCGGCCTCGAGAGCCGCGTCGGCTCGATCGAGGTGGGGAAGGAGGCCGACGTGGTGCTGTGGAATGCGCACCCGCTGAGTGTCTATGCCTCGCCGGATTACACCTTCATCGATGGCGAGCTCTTCTTCTCGAAGGCGATGGACGCCGAGCAGCGCGCGGCGCGCGTCGCCGAGCGCACCGAACTCGAGAAGGCCGAACCCAACCAGGCCCCGAGCGGCCGCGGCGGCGCCGGTGGCCGCGGTGGCGCCGGCGCCCCTCCCGCCCTGCCTTCGAAGGAGAACCGCTGATGCGCGGCCTCATCCGTTCTGCCACGACGAGCGCGGCGATCGCGTTGTTCGCGGCCTCGCCGCTCACGGCCCAGCTTGGCTCCTTCAATCCGCGCCCGGGTCCGCAGGGGACGTTCGCCATTCGCAATGCGCGGATCGTTCCGGTCAGCGGCCCGGAGATCGCCAACGGCACGCTGGTGATCAGTGGCGGGAAGATCACCGCGGTCGGCGCCGACGCGACGATTCCCGCCGGCGCGCAGATCATCGACGGCACCGGCCTCTCGGTCTATCCCGGGATGATGGACGCCGCCAACGAGATCGGCCTCTCGGAGATTCCGCAGGGCGCCAATGCCACGATGGACGCCAGCGAGGTGGGGTCGTTCAACCCGCAGGCGCGCGCGATCAACGGCTTCAATCCGCACAGTGCCATCATCGGCGTGACGCGGGTGGTGGGAATCACCCACATCCTGTCGCGGCCGAGCGGCGGCGTGATCGCCGGGGCGGCGGCGCTGATGAACCTGGCGGGTGACACGCCGCCGACCATGGCAGTGGTGCCGCAGGCCGCGATGGTGCTCACGCTGCCCGGTGGCGGCGGCGGGCGTGGGTTCGGCGGTGGTGGTGGGTTCGGCGGCGGTGGCGGCGGTGCTGGCGCGGCAACCGCGCAGCGCGACTCGCTCAAGCGGTTGCTCGACGACGCGCGCGCCTACGGCAAGGCGATCACGGCGGCCGAGGCCGACAAGGCGCTCCCGCGGCCGACCCACGACCTCGCGCTCGAAGCGCTGCTGCCGGTGGTGAACGGCACGATGCCGGTGCTGATCGCCGGCACCACGGCCGCGAACATCCGCGACATCATCGCCTTCGCCGACTCGCAGAAGATCCGGCCGATCATCCTCGGCGGCCGTGATGCGCTGCAGGTCTCGGCGCTGCTGAAGGAGAAGAACGTCCCGGTGCTGCTCACCGGGGTGCGCGCCCTGCCGAGCCGCGAGGATGATGCGTACGACATCAATTACACGCTGCCGGCCAAACTCGCGGCGGCGGGAGTGCGCTTCGCGATCACCTCCGGCGAAGAGACGCCCGACACGCGCGACCTCCCCTACGTGGCGGGTGTCGCGGCCGCATTCGGTCTCAGCCACGAAGACGCCCTCAAGAGCGTCACCCTGTGGCCCGCCGAGATCTATGGCGTGGGCGACAAGCTGGGATCGCTCGAGGTCGGCAAGATCGCCAACGTCGTGGTGACCACCGGCGACATGCTCGAGGCGCGCACCGAGACGAAGTACCTCTTCATCGACGGCCGCATGGTGCCGCTGGAGACCAAGCACACGCAGCTGTATGAGATGTTCAAGGGGAGGCCGTAACGAGAGGGTGAACGGTGAACGGTGAACGGGTCGCGGTGGTCGGGAGGGAAAGGGTGCCACCCTACTCACTACCGTTCACCGTTCACCGTTCACCGTTCACCGGTTACAGATAAATCTCACTCCCCTTGGCCCGGAACTCCGCCGACTTCTCGGCCATCCCGGCCTTGGCGGCGTCGCGGATGTCCTGCGAGATCCGCATCGAGCAGAACTTCGGTCCGCACATCGAGCAGAAGTGCGCGATCTTGGCGCCTTCGGCGGGCAGCGTCTCGTCGTGATAGGCGAGCGCGGTCTGCGGGTCGAGCGCGAGGTGGAACTGGTCGCGCCAGCGGAATTCGAAGCGCGCCTTGCTGAGGGCATCGTCGCGGCGCTGCGCGCTCGGGTGGCCCTTGGCGAGGTCGGCGGCATGCGCCGCGATCTTGTAGGTGATGACGCCGGTCTTCACGTCGTCGCGGTTCGGGAGGCCGAGGTGTTCCTTCGGCGTCACGTAGCAGAGCATCGCGGTGCCGTACCAGCCGATCATCGCGGCGCCGATGGCACTGGTGATGTGGTCGTAGCCGGGCGCGATATCGGTGGTGAGTGGCCCGAGGGTGTAGAACGGCGCCTCGCCGCACCACTCGAGCTGCTTCTCCATGTTTTCCTTGATGAGGTGCATCGGCACATGGCCGGGGCCCTCGTTCATCACCTGCACGTCGTACTCCCACGCAATCTTGGTCAGCTCGCCCTGCGTCTTGAGCTCGGCGAACTGCGCCTCGTCGTTGGCGTCGGCGATCGAGCCGGGGCGCAGGCCGTCGCCCAGCGAGAACGAGACGTCGTACGCCTGCATGATCTCGCAGATCTCGCGGAAGCGGGTGTAGAGGAACGACTCCTGGTGGTGCGCCAGGCACCACTTCGCGATGATGCTGCCGCCGCGCGAGACGATGCCGGTCATGCGGTTGGCCGTCATCGGGATGTAGCGGAGCAGCACACCGGCGTGCACGGTGAAGTAGTCGACGCCCTGCTCGGCCTGCTCGATCAGCGTGTCGCGGTAGACCTCCCAGGTCAGGTCCTCGGCGATACCGCCGACCTTTTCGAGCGCCTGATAGATCGGGACGGTGCCGATCGGCACCGGCGAGTTGCGGAGGATCCACTGCCGCGTCTCGTGGATGTCCTTGCCGGTGGAGAGATCCATCACCGTGTCGGCGCCCCAGAGCGTCGACCAGCGGAGCTTCTCGACCTCTTCCTCGATCGAGGAGACGACGGCCGAGTTGCCGATGTTGGCGTTGATCTTCACGTGGAAGCCGCGGCCGATGATCATCGGCTCGACTTCGGGGTGATTGATGTTGGCCGGGATGATGGCGCGGCCGCGGGCGATTTCGCTGCGCACGAACTCGGCCGGGAGCCCCTCGCGGAGGGCGACGAACTCCATCTCGGGGGTGATCTCCCCCTTCCGGGCGTAGTGCAGCTGCGTCACCGGAGCGGTGCCACGGACGACGGTGCGACGGAGTCCCTCCGGCATCGCGACGCCGAGGGCCTGATCGCGCTCGGGGCGGAGCTCGACGGCGCGGGCGCGGATCCACGGGTCGCGGATCGGGGGGAGCCCCTGTCGGACATCGACGCCCTGCGGCCCGGAGGTGTCGTAGACCCGGAGCGGCGGATTCGGAGTGCCGTCGGGGGAGTCGGCGAGGGTGATCTCGCGGACCGGGACGCGCACGCCGTCGGGACCGAGGAGGTGGACCTTTTCGGAGCAGGGAAAGGCGTCGGCGAACGACGAGCCGGGGATCAGGGCAGTGGCCATGGGGGTGGACCTCGTGCTGGGTCGCCTTCCTCCGCCGGTATGAGCCGGGTCAGGTTCGAAGGGTACCTCTCAATCCCACGCCGGACGTGGCGCGGGATGCCCCTGGCGACCGGGCAAAGATAAGGGTCGGACCGCCCTCTGGCGCACCGGGGACTCGACCCCAATATTGGAATCGTCGCTTTTTGCGCCGTCGCCCCCTGACGGACTCGACAGGATGCCGATCCCGGCATCCGGCTCGACGTCGACCGACGCCGGGCACCGGGGACAGACCCGTCCCCATTTCCTCCGTTCCACTGGAGGTACCATGCGTCGAAGTGTTTTCTCAGCCGCCTTGCTCCTGACCGGCTTCGCTCTCGCCACCGCGCCGCTTTCTGCCCAGGGTTTCGTCGGGGCCGGCGTGACCACCCCGATGGGTGATTTCGGGGACGGCGCCAAGATGGGCTGGGTCGCGAACGCCGGCTTCCGGCCGTACCAGTCCGCCGACAAGCGGATGTCGATCTGGGCCGAGGGGCTGTTCGGCCAGAACAATTTCAAGAACAATGTCGACGGCAAGACGACGATGATGGGCGGCTTCGGTTCGCTCACCTACAACCTGACCGCCGAGGCGAGTGCCGTCCCCTATGTGATCGGTTCCGTCGGGTACCTCTCGAGCAAGGTGGAAGTGAACGGCGTGAAGTTCGATGCTGAAGGCGCGCTCGCCTTCGGCGGCGGCGTCGGCGTCGGCCTCAAGAAGTTCTACCTCGAGGGCCGCTACCTGACTGCCAGCAAGGATGGCAATACCACGGCGTTCATCATGTGGACGGCGGGGTATACGTTCTAGAGGGTGAACGGTGAACGGTCGCGGGTGACCCGTGACCAGTAACCGGTGAGACGTAAGAGGTGAAACGTGCCCGCGCGCCGGGACCCGTTTCACCTTTCACGTTTCACGTCCCGTCCACCGTTCACCGTTCACCGTTCACCTTCACCCCCCGTTAGCTTTCAGGACCTGCCGCCCCGGAGCTCCTGCCGTGCTGCACCTCGCGTTGGCGCTGTCGCTTGTCCTGCCCCAGCAGTCGACCCAAGGTCTCCGTCAGTTCATTCCGCCGGTCCCGACGCCGGCGTCGTTCATTTCCGATGCGCGCCATGTGCTCACCGACTCGGCGCACGCGGCGCTGGACGCACGGATTCGTGGGCTGCAGGCCGGCGGCTTCGGCGACATCGCCGTGGCGATCCTCCCCGACATCGGCGATTTCAGCCCTAACGACATCGCCGTCGCGATCTACCGTGACTGGAAGGTCGGCAGTGTCGCGCCGATCGGTTCGGCGCGGCGTGACGTCGGGGTGCTGATCCTGATCGTGCCGAAAGAACTGGCGCCGAACAAGAAGGGGCAGTGCTACATCGCGCCCGGGACTGGCGCCGAGGGGATCGTGACGGATGCGGCGAGCGGGACGATCTGTCGCGACGCGATCATTCCGCTGCTGAAGACGCGCGACTATGCCGGTGCCGTCGCGGCAGGCATCGAGGCGATCGCTGCGCGGCTGACCAATGACGAAGGGCTCGCCGACACCAGCGCCGCCGCGCACCTGGTGGAGCCGCCGCCGCCGACCGGCTGGTTCCACTGGTGGTACATCCCCGGCGGCCTCGCCGCGGTGGTGGCCTGGGTCGTGGCCGCGATCGGGATGCGGCGTCGACGCCCGCGAACGTGCCCGCGATGCGGCCGGCGGATGCATCGCCTCGGCGAATCGGACGATGATGCCTTCCTCGTGCCGGGGCAGGTCGTGGAAGAACAGCTCAAGAGCGTGGACTACGATGTCTGGGAATGCGATTGCGGCGAGCACCTCGTGCTGCCGTACAAGGCGCTCTTCACCAGCTACACCACGTGCAAGCAGTGTCAGCGTCGAGCCGCCAAGGCGAAGCGGACGGTGCTGGAGCATGCGACGACAGTGTCGACGGGCCGAGCACGCGACGCCTATCGCTGCAAGGCGTGCGAGGCGACCTGGGAGGTGATGGTCACGCTGCCGATCATCGTCGCGTCGAGTGGCGGCTCGGGCGGTGGTGGCGGTGGCGGTGGGGGCGGGGGATCGTCGTTCGGGGGGTCGGGATCGAGCAGCGGGGCCGGAGGCGGCGGCAGCTACTGATGATCCTCCTCGACGGCATCGGGCACCGACTGGCACGTTACCTCACCAAGCCCCGGCACGATCGCGTGCATGCCACCACGGCGTCGCCCGGCGCGCTTGCGCTGACGATCCGCCCCGGTGATGTGCTGTTGGTCGAGGGGAGCTCGCGCATTGCGGCGGCGATCAAGTACACGACGCAGTCGACGTGGTCGCATGCCGCCCTCTGCGTGGCCGCTCCGGCGCAGGGCGTCACCTCCGTCCAGGAACCGTCGATCCTGCTCGAGGCGGATGTCGTGGATGGCGTGCATCTGGTGCCCTTGGCGAAGTATGCTGCCCTGCACACCCGCATCTGCCGACCGGTCGGGCTGACCGTCGAGGAGATTCGTCGCGTGCTGGACTTTGCGCTCGCCCACGTGGGCCATCGCTACGATGTGAAGCACATCCTCGACCTGGCGCGATACCTCTGGCCGACACCACCCGTGCCGATCCGCTATCGTCGCCGCCTGCTGGCGCTTGGCAGCGGCGATCCGACGCGCGCCATCTGTTCCGCGCTGATCGCCGAGGCGTTCCACGGCGTCGGCTACCCGGTGCTGCCGACCGCGCGCCTGCTGCCGCCCCGCGACCCGGCGGCCGCGGCGGACTACCGCGAGGCGCTCCACATTCGGCATCATTCGCTCTTCACGCCGCGAGACTTCGATGTCTCTCCCTACTTCGAGATCGTCAAACCGACGCTGGCGCAGGGGTTCGATCCGCACCGTCTGCAACTGATCACCGATCCGCCCGGGATGGCGTGAGGGAGCTACTTTTCGGCGTCGTCCCTACTTCCTCACGTGAGGTTTCCCCTGATGTTCCGTACCCTCCGCCTTCCGGCGCTGCTGCTCGCCGCCGTGACGGCCTGTTCCTCCACTGACTCCCCCATTCGGGATGCCCAAGTGATCGAAACCACGACCTTCGCCCCTGCGCTCGGTGTCAATCTCGCCGCGTCCACCAAGCTCCCGAGCGGGATGTACATCCGCGACATCACCGTCGGCACCGGCGCCGATGTGGTCGTGGGGCAGAACGTCTCGATGCGGTACACGGGCACGTTCAACAATGGCACCCAATTCGATGCCAACACGAGCGGGACGCCGTTCTCGTTTCGTCTGGGCTCGGGGCAGGTGATCGCGGGATGGGATCAGGGGATTGTCGGCATGAAGGTCGGCGGCGTCCGGCAGTTGATCATTCCTTCCGCACTCGGCTACGGCCGGTCCGACTATGGCCCGATTCCGGGTGGGTCGATCCTGGTGTTCTCGGTGACGGTGGTCTCGGTCCCGTGATCGCATGAATCCGGCGCTGCAGGTCTTTCTCGCCTTCGTCGTCGGACTCGGTGCCGGCATCGTGGTGCCGAGCGAGGGCGTGCTGCGTGCGGTGGAGCCGTTGGGCACCTTGTGGATCAACGCGCTCCGCATGCCGATCCTGCCGCTGATCGTGATGCTGACGATCGCCGGAATCGCCAAGGCGCGTGACACGCGCGAGGCGGGGGTGCTCACCGGCCGTGCGATGGTCACGTTCCTGCTGCTGCTGGTCACCTTCACCGCGATCATGACCGCGCTGGCGCCGCTGCTCCTGACGGGGCTGCCGCTCGATCCGGCGGCAACCGCCGCGCTGCGTGCCTCCGCCAGTGCCGACGCGGTGAGTGCCGGCGCGCAGTTGACGGTCTCGGGGTGGCTGCTCTCGCTGGTGCCGACCAATCCGATCAAGGCGGCGGCCGATGGAGCACTGCTGCCGCTGGTGGTCTTCGCGCTGTTGTACGGGCTCGCGCTGACGCGCCTCCCGGAGGATGTCCGGCGCCGGCAGGGTGATGGCGCGCAGGGGATCGCCGACGTGCTGATCGTGATCATCCGCTGGGTGCTGCTGGTGGCCCCGATCGGTGTCTTCGCGTTGGCATACGGCCTGGGCGCCAAGGTGGGCGCGCCGGCCGCTGCGGCGGTCGCACGCTATCTCGTGGTGACGTCGCTCGCGATCTGCGTGGGAGGCGTGGTGCTCACCGCGATGACGCTGGCGATCGGGCGGGTGGCGCCGAAGGCCTTCGGCGCGGCGCTCGGGCCGGCGCTGGTCATCGCCTTCTCCTCACGCTCCTCGCTGGCGGCGCTGCCGGTGCTGATCACCGGTGTGCGTCAGCACCTGCGACTCCCCGAACCGGTGATCGGCGTGGTGATGCCGCTGGCGGCGTCGCTCTTCAAGTTCAACGCGGCGATTACCTGGGCCCTCGGCGCGGTCTTCGTGGGCGCACTCTACGGGGTCGAGCTGCACGCTGCCCAGCTGGTGACCTTCGGCGTCGGCACCGTGCTGCTCTCGCTCACCACGCCGGGTATTCCAAGTGGCGGCTTCCTGGTGCAGGCGCCGCTCTATCTCGCGGTCGGATTCCCGGCCGAGGGGCTCGGCATCCTGATCGCGATCGACCTGATCCCCGACCTCTTCAAGACGGCGATCAACGTGACGGGGTATGCGAGTGCGGCGGTGATCGTGGCGCGGGGAGCGAGGCGGGGTGAGCCCCACCCGCGGGGCCCCCCCCCCCCCCCCCCCCCCCGGCCCCCCCCCCCCCCCCCCGGGCCCCCCCGGGGCGGCGGGGGGGCCGGCCCCCCCCCCCCCCCCCCCCCCCCCCCCCCCCCCCCCCCCCCCCCCCCCCCCCCCCCCCCCCCCCCCCCCCCCCCCCCCCCCCCCCCGGCCCCCCCCCCCCCCCCGCCGCCCCCCCCCCCCCCCCCGGGGGGGGGGGCGCGGCACCGGCGAAGCCCGCCACCGACACGGCGATCACGACCTGGAACACGCGCGGCCTGATCATCCGCTTTCCCCGCTCGGTCTCCCCCGATTCGATCACCTACGACACCCGCGTTGCCGATGCCTTTTCCGGCTTCGAGTGGCGCCTGATCCTGATCACTGATCAGCGCCCCTACATGGCGGCGCTGGTGATCACGCCGAGCGACTCGCTCACCCTGCAGCATGTGCCGACGATCGCGGAGGCCTACCGCGTCGGCGACCTGCGCAGTTGCGATCGGACCACCGGCAATCTGGTGCTGCGTTGCAATCGGCTGGCGCAGGGGCTGGTACGGGACGTGGAGGGCCAGCTCGAGATCGCGATCGTCGACACCCGCTGGCTGCAGGCTTTGATGGCGTCGCGGACGGCGCGGGTCCACCTGCTGGTGAAGGTGGCGAAGGAGACGGTATGGGAGGAGGAGCGCCCAGTCAGGTGGGTGAGCGGGCCGTAGGGACGACGGCGAACGGGAGATCGGTGGCTTGACAATATTCCCATATGGTCATATAGTAGAGGTATGCCCAAGCGTCTTCTGCTCCCCATGCTCCTCCTGGTCGGCGTTGCCCCCCTGTCGGGGCAGGCGCTGACGCTCAGCGAGGCCCTGCGGCGTGCCGATTCCGCCGCCTTTCCGAACCGAATGGCCCGCGCCGCCTCGGCGGCCGCGTCGGCCCGCGCCGCTGGCGCCGACCAGGGCGTCCTGCCCGGCCTTCGGGCCGAGCTCGGCGCGGTGCGGACCTCCGACCCGCTCGGCGCCTTTGGCTTCCTCCTCCGGCAGCGCGGCGTCACACCGCAGGCGTTTGACCCCGCCGGACTGAACCGACCCTCGGCACGCACTGACATCGGCGCCGCGATGGTGGCGGAGGTCCCGCTGCTCAACCTCGACGCCTGGGCCGGACGCCGGGCGGCCCGCGCCGCGGCCGACGCCGAATCGGCTCGCGAGCAGTGGGCCGCGACCGGCGTCGAGCTCGACGTCATTCGCAGCTATTTCGGCGCGGTCCTGGCGCGAGAGCAGGCGCGGGTCCTCGCCGCTGCGGACCTTGCCGGGCAGGCGCACGTCCGCCGCGCCGAGAACGCCCTGGCCAATGGCCTGGTGACCAGGTCGGATCTGCTGCTGGCGCAGGTGCGGCTCGGCGACATCGCCACCCAACGGCTGCGGGCCGACGCGGATGCTCTTCTGGCCCGGCAACAGCTCGCCCTGGTGCTCGGCACGCCCAACGACACCGCTGGCGCGTTGCCCTCCCGGATTCCCGGCGTGGCCACCCGAGAGATCGCCGGCGCGGGAACACGGGCAGACCTGAGTGCCATTGCGGCGATGGTGAACGCCGCCACTCAGGAAGCGGATCGGCGGAGCCTGGCGCTGCTGCCGCGCGTGAACGGCTTCGGCCGATACGAATGGCACGACGCCTCGTCGCCGCTGGCCGGCAAGCCGATGTGGACCGTCGGGGTGATGGCGACCTGGGCGCCGTTCAGCGGGGGGGCCGAATTGGCGGCGCGCCGCGAAGCACGCGCCAACCAGGCGGCCGCGCAGGCCGGGTTGGCAGCAGCGCAGGGGGCGGCCGCGCTGGAGCTCGCCTCGGCGGAAAGCGGTGTGCGAGTGGCCGAGCAGGCCTTGGCAATCGCGATGCGCGGGACGGCGCAGGCGGCCGAGGCGCACCGGATCGTCGTCCGCAAGTACGACGGCGGGCTGGCCACGGTGGCGGAACTGCTCGATGCCCAGGCAACCGACCTCGGCGCGCAGCTTGGCGAGGCCAAGGCGCGTCATGACCTGATTGTGGCGATCGCCACGGTCGCGCGACTGCGCGGCGGCGATCTCAGCATGTTGGCGCAGGCGCTCGACGCGTCGGCCACGAACCCGGAGTGACACCCATGCGCGGACACTGGATGATCGGCCTTCCCCTCGTGCTGGCAGCCTGCGGCGGCGACGCCTCACCGGCGAAGACAGCGACGCGCGCCACTGACGGCGTTGCGATGGCAGTCGTCGACACGATGATTGTCGGCACGACGGAGGCGACCGGGCTCGCGTCCCCGATGGAGAGCAGCACACTCTCGACTCGCTTGATGGCGAGCGTGGTGGACGTGCTGGTGCTCGAAGGGGCAAAGGTCCAGCAGGGGCAGGTGCTGGTCCGGCTGGACCTTCGCGACCTTGCCGCGAAGCGCCAGCAGGCGCAGGCCGGGCTGGCCGACGTCGAGGCGCAGCGGCAACTCGCCCTGGTGAGCGCCACGCGCCTGCGCGCCATGTATGCCGACAGCGCCGCGCCGAAGGCGTCACTCGACGCCGCCGAAGCGGGACTGGCACGAGCCGAGGCGGGCGTTCGGGCCGCGAAGGCGGCATTGGCGGAACTCGACGCCGTGGCGTCCTACGGTGAGATCCGTGCGCCGTTCGCGGGCGTGGTGTCGCGACGGTTCGTCGATCCCGGCGCCTTCGTGGCCCCTGGGGCGCCGATGCTGACGGTCGATCGACTCGGCGACCTGCGGATCTCGGTGACGGTGCCGGTGGCTGGAGTGGCTGGGCTGACCCCCGGCCGGACCGTGATCGCGGTGATCGAGGGCGACACCGCGACGGCGAAGATCGAGGGCGTCGCGCGCGAGAGCGGAGGCACGTATGCGGTCAACGCGGTGGTGCGCAACGCCGACGGGCGCTTCCGTGGCGGCAGTTCGGCGGCGCTCAGGCTTCCGGGCACCGAACGGCGCGCGCTGTTGATTCCGACGGCCGCGCTCCGGCAGGAAGGTGATCTGCACTCGGTGCTCCGACGCACGGCGCAGGGCGACCTGATGACGGTGGTGCGCGTCGGTACCGCGATCGGTGATCGGACCGAGGTGCTCGGCGGTCTCACGGCGGCAGACAGCGTCGTGGTCCCTGCCGTCGCCGGGAGGCCGTGATGGGCATCGCCGGCAAGATTGCCGCATCGTGGCTGCACTCGAAGCTCACCCCGTTGGTGACGATCGCGTCGCTGGCGGTGGGCGCGCTGGCCATCGTCGCGACACCGCGTGAGGAAGAGCCGCAGATCTCTGTCCCGATGATCGACGTGATGGCGCAGCTCCCTGGCGCCGGACCGAATGAGGTCGAGCAGACCATCCTCCGGCCGATCGAGCGCCGGATGCGCGAGATCGCCGGCGTGGAGCACGTCTATGGCGTCGCCGGCGACGGCTGGGCGATGGCGACCGTCCGCTTTGCGGTGGGCGAGCCGCAGGACCTGAGCGTCGCCAAGGTGCACGCCAAGTTGATGGCCGCGATGGGCGACATGCCGCCCGGCGCGTCGCCGCCGCTGGTGACACCCCACTCGATCGATGACGTCCCGATCCTCGCGCTGACGCTGCACGGCGGTGGGCTCGACGCCGAGGGATTGCGTCAGATCGCCGTGCATCTCGAGGACGAACTGCGCACGCTCCCGGATGTGGCGCGGACCTTCACGGTGGGTGGATCGCCGCGCCAGCTGCGAGTGACGCTCGATCCGGCGCGACTCACCGCGGCGGGTGTGTCGCCGGGCGAGGTGGTGCAGGCGCTGCGCGGCGCGACGGCGCGGATGCAGGCGGGTGAATTGACGACGTCGCAGGGTGTCCTGCTGGTGGAGGTCGGCGCCCCGATCACGACGGCGGCCGACGCGGCGCAGGTGATCGTGGCATCGCGCCAGGGTCGCCCGATTCCGCTTGGCGCGGTCGCAACGGTCAGTGAGGGGCCAGCCGAGGCCACCCGACAGGTGTCGTATGCCGACTCGCTCGGCACGGCACCGGCGGTGACGATCGCGCTGGCCAAGCGGCCCGGCGCCAATGCCACGGCGGTGACGCACGCCGCGCTCGCGCGGGTCGAGGCGGCCAAGGGACGGATCATCCCGGCGAATGTCTCCGTGGTGGTGACCCGTGACTACGGCGAGACCGCTGGGGAAAAGGCCTCGGAGCTGATTCTCCACCTGGTCCTCGCCACGCTGTCGGTGACGGTGCTGATCGGCTTCTTCCTGGGATGGCGCGAGGCGCTGGTCGTGCTGGTGGCCGTTCCGGTCACGCTCGCGCTGACGCTCTTCGTCTATTACCTGCTCGGCTACACGCTGAATCGGATCACGCTCTTCGCGCTGATCTTCTCGATCGGCATCCTGGTCGACGATGCGATCGTGGTGGTCGAGAACATCTACCGCCACCTCGCGATGGGCGGGAAGGACGCTGACGTGGCCGCAGTGGAGGGCGTGGACGAGGTCGGCAACCCGACGATCCTGGCGACCTTCACGGTGATCGCGGCGATCCTGCCGATGGCCTTCGTGTCGGGGATGATGGGGCCGTACATGCGGCCGATCCCGATCGGTGCCTCGGCGGCGATGCTCGCCTCGCTCGGCGTGGCGTTCGTGATCACGCCGTGGCTGGCGATCCGGCTGCTCAAGGGGCATGTGAAGCCGAGTGGTCACGCCGAGGCCGAGTCGGCGGCGATCGCCAACGGGCGCTACTCGCGACTCATGCGCGGCCTGATCGAGAACGCGTCGCGTCGACGGCTGGTCTACCTCGGCACCGTCGGCTTGTTGCTCGCCTCGATGGCGCTGCTGGCCGTGCGGCTGGTGCAGGTGAAGATGTTGCCGTTCGACAACAAGTCGGAGTTCCAGGTGGTGCTCGACTTCCCCGAGGGGACGCCGCTGGAGACCTCGACGGCCGCCGTCGACGAGATCGCGGCGGTCCTGCGCACGGTCCCGGAGGTGGTGAGCACCCAGACGTATGCCGGCACGGCCGCGCCGTTCAACTTCAACGGCCTGGTCCGGCACTACTTCCTGCGGCAGGGAACGCACGTGGCGGACGTGCAGGTCAACCTGCTGCCGAAGGGGGAGCGCAGCCGGCAGAGTCACGAGATCGCGGTCGCGGTCCGTCCGCTGGTGGTGGAGATCGCCACCCGGTATGGCGCGCGCGCGAAGATCGCCGAGATCCCGCCGGGGCCACCGGTGATGAGCACGCTGGTCGCCGAGGTGTATGGCCCCGATGACGCCACGCGCCTCGCCGCCGCCGAGCGCGTGCGGCAGGTGATGGAGGCGACGCCGGGCGTGGTCGATGTGGACTGGAGCGTCGAGGCGCCGCAACACCGGCTCTCGTTGCGGGTCGACCGCGCGCGGGCTGGCGCCGCTGGCGTCGCCGTCGAGCAGATCACCTCCGTGCTGGCGCTTGGCCTCTCCGGCATGCCGGTCGGCCTGGCGTCGCAGCCGAGTGCGCGCGAGCCGGTGATGATCGTGCCACGATTGGCCACGGCCGATCGACAGGACCTCTCCGCGTTGCTCGCCCTGCCGGTGGCCACACCGACGGGACCGCTGCCACTCGGCCGATTCGTCACCGTCGATTCGCTCACGCGGACCTCGGCTCGGCAGTCGCGCAACCTGCGGCCGCTGATCTACATCACCGCGGACGTGGCCGACGTGGTCGAGTCGCCGGTCTATGCGATCCTCGCCATGAACGCGGCGCTCGATACCGTCCGCGTGAATGGTCAGGCGATCGCGCGGTACAACGCGGTCCAACCGGATCAGCTCGACGAGCTCGCGCTCAAGTGGGACGGCGAGTGGCAGGTGACCATCGAAGTGTTCCGCGACCTCGGGCTCGCCTTCGCGGTGGTGCTGCTGCTGATCTACCTGCTGGTGGTGGGGTGGTTCCAGTCGTACACGATCCCGCTGGTGATCATGGCGCCGATTCCGCTCACGCTCATCGGCATTCTCCCCGGGCACGCCATCACGGGCGCCTTCTTCACGGCGACGTCGATGATCGGCATGATCGCCCTGGCCGGCATCATCGTCCGGAACTCGATCCTGCTGGTGGACTTCATCCAGCTGGCGGAGGCGCGTGGCGAATCGCTGGAACGGGCCGTGATCGAGGCCGGCGCGGTGCGCTTCCGGCCGATCGCGCTGACCGCTGCCGCCGTCGTGATCGGCGGGATCGTGATGGTGCTCGATCCGATCTTCCAGGGGCTGGCCGTGGCGCTGATGTTCGGGGCGGTTGCCGCGACGGCCTTGACAATGGTGTTGGTGCCGCTGTTGTACTGGGAATTGATGCGCCGCCGTGAGCGGCAGGAGTCGTCGTCATGAAGCTCGTGCTCTTCCTCTACCTGGGTCCCGATCCGGAGCGGTTGCACGCCCTGGTCGAGGGACTCGGCCTGCCGGGTCACACCGACCTTGGCGAGGTGCACGGCGCCGGCCGTACCGGCCGGCACGAAGGCACCCGGGCATTCCCTGGCGGTGGCTCCGCGATGTTCAGCGTCGTGGAGAGCGCACAGGTGCCGGTGGTGATGGCCGCCGCCGCCGCCGCGTCGGCGGCACTGCCGCCAGGCGAACGGCTGCATGCCTTCGTGCTGCCGGTCGAACAAACGCTCTGATCACCACCTGCCCCCGGAGGGGAGTCCTCATGTGTCCTGATGGCATCATCCGCCGCTTCGCCGGCCTGTTCGTCCTGCTCTCGTTGGCGCTCGCCCATTGGGTGAACCCGGCGTGGTACTACTTCACCGCGTTCGTTGGCGTGAACCTGGTGCAATCGAGCTTCACGGGATTCTGCCCGCTGGAGAAGATCCTGGGCGCGGCGGGGGTGTTGGGGTGCAGGAAGGGGTGATCGAGGTAGGGGCGACGCATGCGTCGCCCCCACACAATGCGATATCCCGGCGCGACGCCAGCCGCGGCCGTCACGCTGTTCGCCGATCGCTTACCTGCCGACAATCGCCGCGTAGATGAGCGCCCGAATCCGCTGGTGGTCATCGACGCCACCAGTGTCGTTGAGGTTGGTCATGTAGGTGACGACCATATCCTCCTGCGGGTCGACCCAGTAGGTCGAGTGGTAGGCGCCGCCCCAGCCGTATTCGCCGATCGAGCCGGGAAGGCCGGAGGTACCGAGGTTCTGCTTGATCGAGAAGCCGAGGCCGAAGCCGTCGGAGCCGTAGAGGGTGCCGGCATGGTTGACGGTCATCAGCTTGACGGTGGTCGGCGAGAGGATGCGCGTGCCGAGCAGCTCACCGCCGTTCAGCATCATCTGCAGGAATCGGGCATAGTCGCCCGCCGTCGAGGTGATGCCGGCGCCGCCGGAGAAGGCGATCCGCGGCCCGTCGACGTAGGCGCCCTGGCCCGTCATCGCGCCCGGTGTGGGCGAAGGCTCGAGCTTGCCGTTCACGGCGGTGTACACGGTGGCGAAGCGGCCGCGGTTGGCGGGGTCGACGTAAAACGCGGTGCTGGTCATCCGGAGCGGCACGAAGAGCCGGGCCTTCAGGAAGTCGGCAAGAGTCTGGCCGGAGACTGCCTCGATCACGGCGCCGAGGATGTCGGTGTTGTAGCCGTAGACAAATGCCGTGCCGGGCTGGGCATCCATCGGGAGCGCGGCCATCCGCTTGACCACCGCCGCGACGGTTTCGTTGCGGTCGGCGAAGTACCACCCCTGGATTCCTGCGGCCTTCCACTGGTCGCTGGCCGGGCCGTAGCCGTACCCGATCCCGGCGGTGTGGGTAAGGAGGTCGCGGAGGGTGATGCGCCGCTTGGCGGGGACCACGTCGTAGCCGCCACCGCTCTTCGCGACGGCGACCGTGGTCTTCTCCCATTCCGGGAGGTAGCGGGAGAGCGGTTGATCGATCAGCAGCTTCCCTTCCTCCTGCAGCATCATGATGCCGACGCTCACCAGCGCCTTGGTTTGCGAGGCAATCCGGAAGATCGCGTCCGGGCGCATGCTGTCCTTTGTCTCGCGGTCGCGCATCCCGAACGCATGCTCGTAGACGACCTGACCATGCCGCTGGACGCGCAGTACGCCGCCGGCGAGGGCACCCTGCGCCACGTAGTCGTCGAGCAGGGTGGTGAGATTGCGGAGTCGGGCCCGCGAGGTGCCTTCGACCCTCGGGACGGCTGGTGTCGTTTGCGCAACGAGCGGCGCCTGCAGCGGAGCCGCCACCAACGCGGCGAGCAGCAGCAGGCGGCTGGTGGCGGCGCGGATCATCACTGGCCCCGGCTCGACGGTGGGACCATGCCATTCATCCGCAGGTAGGTGACGATGTTGCCGTAGTGCTCATCGTCGTGTGCCGTGTTGGTGACCAGCGCCCAGAGTTTGCTGTGCTTCTCGCCCCAGATGGTGATCTCCTGATGGATGGCCGCGTCGGTGATCGCATAGGCCTTGGCACAGTAGGCGGTCGACGCCTTGAGCGCCGCCACCAGCGCCGTCTTGGTCGTCGCGGACTTCTCGACGGCGTCCTCCTTCGGCTGCGGATCGCCGAGGACGGCGGCGCAGATCATGTTCTGCGCGCCGGCGACGTGGCCGATCAGCTCGCCGAAGGTCCGCACCCCCGCCACCGGCCGGAAGGCGTACTTCGCCTCGGGCATCTCCTCGGCGGCCGTGGTGATGAAGCCGATGGTCGGCGTCCAGACGTCGCGGACCGTGCCGGCGACATGATTGCCGGACTGTGCGGCGACCGGGGTGGCGGCGAGGAGGAGGAGGAGGAGGAGGGGAAGGCGCATGGGGGGCTCGGGGCAGGATGATGGATGATGGATGATGGATTATGGATGGACCAAGGAAAGGTGTCGCCCCGTTCCCCAAAGGGGAATCCTCGGATTCGGCTTGGCATCCATCATCCATCATCCATCATCCTGCTGTTCGCCTCTTCCCATCCCGCCTCCTCCCCCGCACGTTTGACGCTTCCCTCAGCCTCCGGTCCGGTGCCCATGTTCCGTCGCGTCCTTCCGCTGCTCCTGTTCGCCACGCCACTCGCGGCACAGGCGCGCGATTCGGTCGTTCCTGACGTGCTGGCGTTGGTGGCGCGGCCTCGGAGTGAGGTGGCGCCGGTCCTGGAGCGCTGGTCGACGGACCGGGCGGCGCTGGGGCGGCGCTATGCGGTGGAGTATTCGCCCGAGCGGCGGGAGCGCTTCCGGTCGTTCTATCGGGGCTGGCAGGCGGAGCTGCAACGGTTGCCGTTCGAGAAGCTCTCGCGGCCCGGGCAGGTGGATTTCCTGCTGCTCGACAACAAGCTGCGCTACGAGCTGGCGCTGCTCGACCGCGAGCAGAAGCTCGCCGCCGAGATGGCGCCGCTGCTGCCGTTTGCACCGACGTTGTTCGGGTTGGTCGAGGAGCGGCGGACGTTTGTGCGCCCGGCACCGGCCGATGCGGCCAAGCGGATCACCGCGATGACGACGGCGCTCGAGGCGGCACGGGCGTCGATGGCGACGCCGGCCAACCGACCGACCAAGATCGTCGCGCTGCGAGCGGCCGAAGCGGCGGCCGATCTGCGCGGGCAGTTCCAGGGGTGGCTGCGCTTCTATCAGGGCTACGACGCCGAGATGACCTGGTGGGTCGGTGAGCCGGCGAAGCGCTTTGATGCGGCGCTCGAGGCGTGGCGGAAGTACCTGCGGGAACAACTGGTTGGTGCGCGGGATGGGCAGGACGAACCGATCGTCGGCGATCCGATCGGCGCCGAGGGGCTGGCGGTGGATCTGCAAGCGGAGATGATCGCCTACACGCCGGCGGAGCTGATCGCGATCGCGGAGAAGGAATACGCGTACCTCCTGGGCGAGGCGCAGAAGACGGCGCGCAGCATGGGCTTCGGTGACGACTGGAAGAAGGCCGCCGAGAAGACCAAGAATGACTTTGCCCCGGTTGGCATGCAGACGCTCGCGGTGCGCGACATGGCGTTCGAGGCGATCCAGTACGTCGAGAAGAACAACCTCGTGACGGTGCCGCCGCTGGCGAAGGAGATCTGGCGGATGGAGATGATGTCGCCGGCGGCACAGAAGGTCTCGCCCTTCTTCCTCGGCGGCGAGGTGATCCAGGTATCGTCCCCGACCGACGGAATGACCGACGAGGAGAAGTTGATGGTACTGCGCGCCAACAACCTCCATGGCTCCCGCGCGACGGTGCAGCACGAGCTGATTCCCGGTCACCACCTGCAGGGATTCGCGGCAGCGCGGAACGGGACCAGCCGCGGCATCTTCTCGACGCCGTTCTATGTCGAGGGGTGGTCGCTCTGGTGGGAGCTCTTCCTGTGGGATCGTGGCTTCCCGGTGACGCCCGAGAACCGGATGGGGATGCTCTTCTGGCGGATGCACCGTGCCGCGCGGATCATCTTCTCGCTGAAGTTCCACCTGGGCGAGTGGACGCCGCAGCAGTGCATCGACTTCCTGGTCGATGCCGTCGGCCACGAACGCGCCAGCGCGACCGGCGAGGTCCGGCGCTCCTTCAACGGCAGCTACTCGCCGCTCTATCAGGCCGGCTACCTCCTCGGCGGAATGCAGTTGCGCGCCCTGCACGCCGAATTGGTGACCAGCGGCAAGATGACCGACCGGAGCTTCCACGACGCCGTGCTGGCGGCGGGGCCGATGCCGATCGAGATGGTGCGTGCCCAGCTGGAGCCGGAGCGCGCGCTCACCCGCACGTATCGGAGCGCCTGGCGCTTCGGGGAGTGACCTGATGGCGACGCACAGCGCGCAGCAGCGCGCCGACCGCATCATGGCGTTTCGCGCCGAGCTGTCCGAGCTCGAGGCGGCGGGCGTCGCGACGCTGGATCCGATGATGGCCGCACAGATCCGCGCGCATCACGACGCCGTCCTGACCCGGCTCGCGGCCGAGACGGAGGTCGACCTCTCGCGCGGCGAGGCGCGCCTCTCCGCCGGCATGCGCGCCGCGTCGATTCTCGGCGCCGCGGCACTCTCGGCGGCGTGGGGCTTCTTCGTCGCCGCCACCTGGAACGACATCGGCCGGCCGGCACGGCTGGCGTTGGTCACCATCCCGCCGATTCTCCTCACCATCGGCACCGCCGTGGCGGCGCGCCGTGAGAAGAGCGGCTACGTGGCCTCGATCGTGGCGACGGTCGCGACGATCGCCTTCGGCGTCAACCTCGCGGCACTCGGCGTGCTCTACGATCTGCCGGATTCACGGAATTTGCTGCTGGCGGTGGGCAGCTTCGCGATGATCCTCGCCTACGGCTACGGGCTGGTGCTGCCGTTGCTCGGCGGGATTGTCGGGATCGGCGGCTGGCTCTGGTCGCTGGCGGCGATTCCGCAGGGCCTGTGGTGGGATGGTGCGTATGGCGATTTCGAGCCGCTGGCCTTGCTCGGCCTCGGCGCGATGTTCCTGCCGCGCCTGCTGCGACGCGGTCCGCCCAGCTTCACCACGACATGGCGGGCGTGTGGTGCCGCGGCGGTGATGGTCGCGCTGCTTGCGCTCGGCGAGACCCATAGCGCGTCGCTCTTCGACGGGATGAACAAGGCACTGCTCGAGGGCAGCTACCAACTGCTCGGCGGCGCCAGCTTCGCGGTGATGATCTGGCAGGGACTCGCGCGGGACCGCAGTGAGCTGGTCCGCATGGGGACGATCGGGATGGGGATGCTCCTCTTTCTCCGCTCGGTCGACTGGTTCTGGGACCTCATGCCGAAGTGGCTCTTCTTCCTGTTGGTGGGGGCGTTGGCGTTCGGGACACTGTTGCTGTTGCGGCGGTTGCGCCTCGCGGAACGGAGGCTGTCATGAGAGCGGTCGGATTGGCGGTCGGGCTGGTGGTGGTGCTCAATGCGGTGGTGATTGTGCCCGCTGCCCGTGAGCGGGCCGCTCCAGTCCACCATGTGACGGTGCAGGCCTGCGGCGATCACATCCAGGGCGGCTGGCGCGATGGCGAACTCCCGTTGCTCACGCTGCCGTTGGCGCGTCCTGCGGGCGGTTGGGGCGATGCGATCGACGGCGTGACACTGACGAGCCTTGGCTTCACGGCAGCGCACCTGGCCTTGCTGGGCGACACCACCGCGTCCTTCGGCGAATTGCCGACGCCGCGCGAGGCATGGGTGACCATGCGCCAGCGCGATGACTCCCTCCATGAATACGACGTGGTCGGGGCCGCGACGACCCAACCCGCGGCCGGTGATGGCGTGCTGGTCTTGCGAGGGCTGGTCGGGTTCGACTGGTTCGACCGACCGCTCCCTCCCGGGATGGACTCGTTGCCATCGGCGGCGTACCGCTCGCAGGTCGGCGTCACGATCATCCGGCTGCTCCCGCCGCAACTCGGCCTCGACCGCGCGCAGGCCAACGCGCTCAAGTCGCTCCGGGATGCGACCGGCGCACGATGCCCTCGGACTCTCGCGGTCAGGTTGGCGTTCGGGAGTCGTGGCGCGGTCTGGGTGGAGTCGGTCGGCGCGACGCCCTGATGGCGATCGGCTAGTTGGTGGCCGCGAGGACGCTGCGGACGGTGGCCAGCAGCTGGTCGATCATGAAGGGCTTGCTCACAATGGTCACGTCCGCACCGACTCCAGCCCGTTCGCGCGTGAATTCGACCGAATAGCCGGAGGTGAGGATCACCGGCATGGTGGATCCCCCGGCGCGAAGGCTGGCAACGAGATCCCCCCCGCCCAACCCAGGCATCATCATGTCGGTGATCATCAGCGCCAGCGAGCCTCGGTGGGTGGCGATCGCGGCCAGCGCCTCCGCGCCGTCCACCGCCTCGATCACCTCGAAGCCGCTCCGCTCGAGCACCCGCCGCATCACCCGCCGGATCGGCTCCTCATCGTCGACGACCAGGATGCGCTGCACCGTGGCAGAGCCTCCGTCGAGGGGGAGCGGTGCGGGCAGCGTGGGCTGCGGGGCGGCGGGGAGTGGCGCCGCGACATCGTCGCCCGCGCCGGCGCCGGGTAGACGGATGGTGAAGCTGGTGCCCCGGCCCGGTGTGCTCAATGCCGTGATCCGACCGCCGGCACCGGTGATGATACCGAGGCAGGTCGCGAGCCCCAGCCCGGTGCCCTTGCCGGCCTCCTTGGTCGTGAAGAACGGTTCAAAGAGATGCTCCTGCGCCTCGGCGTCCATCCCCATGCCGGTGTCGCGTACGGTGAGCTCCACCCAGCTCCCTCCGTCTTCCGACGGGAGGCGAGTGTTGGCCATGGCGATCGTGAGTGTTCCACCATCGGGCATGGCGTCGCGGCCGTTGATGGCCAGGTTCATCACGACCTGTTCCATCTGACCCCGATCGATCAGCACCGGCGGGAGGTTCTCGGCGAATCGGGTTTCGATCTCGATGTTCTCCCCGATCAACCGTTCGAGCATCGGCAGCAGGCCACGAACCACCTCTGCCAGGTCGACGCGGGCGACCTTTGCGGGTTGCTGGCGGGAAAATCCGAGCAGCTGCCGCGTGAGCAGGACGGCACGCGCTCCGGCGCGTTCTGCTTCCTTCAGGTCGGGCCTGGCCTCATGGTCCGGTGGCAGTGCAGCCTGGGCCAGATCGATCGACGAATTGATGACGGTGAGCAGATTGTTGAAGTCGTGGGCGACCGACCCGGCGAGGCGGCCGACGCTTTCCATCTTCTGTGATTGATGGAACTGGGCTTCAAAGCGGCGCTGCGCGGTGACATCGCGCTTGATGGCGATGAAGTGCGTGACCACGCCATTCGGGTCAGACACCGGGGTGATCGTCTGCTGTTCGACATAGCGGCTCTGGTCCTTGCGGCGGTTGACGAGTTCGCCGCGCCACACCTCGCCACGCAACAGCGTCCCCCACATCTCCTCATAGAACGCCGGATCTTGTGCCCCCGAGCGAAGCAGCACCCGAGGGCTGCTGCCGAGGGCTTCCTCGCGAGTGTAGCCCGAGAGGGTCAGGAAGGCCGGGTTGCACCACTGGATGACGCCGTTTCGGTCGGTGATCACGACGGCGTCGGCGGCCGCATCGAGCGCGACCATCTCGAGGCGGGCGGACAGTTCCGCAGTCTTGCGCTCGGTGATATCGGTGTGGGTGCCGAGGATTCGGCGGGGCCGACCGTCGAGCCCGAGATCGATGCCCCGTCCGAGTGAATGGATCCAGATGAAATCCCCACGGGCCGTACGCTGGCGGAACTCCAACTGGAATTCGAGGCGTCGACCCGCCAGCACATCCTGAAAGTCCGCTTCGATGCGCAAACGATCGTCGGGGTGCATCCGATCCAGCCAGGCCGCTGCCGAAGCGTCGAAGTCGGCGGGATCATGGCCGAGCATGGTGACGTACTCGCGGCTGAGCACTGCGAGGCCAGTGGCTGGATCGAGGTCGAAGGTCCCCTGGCGACCGGCCGCGATGGCGAGGGCGAGCCTGGTCTTCGTCTCCGCAAGGTCCGCGAACTCCCGGTCACGCCGGACGCGGTCGCGCATCAGGAGGCCGAGCAGCATGGTGGCCAGCGGCAAGACCAGCAGCACCGGGGTCATCATGGCGTCCCGGGCTGCGGCGCGATGGTCGGCTGGAAGCAGGGCCGTTCCGAGGAGCGTGCCGACGTTCACCGCCACCCCGAGTGCGAGGAGCTCCGGCCAGCGCAGGTCGGCGAGCTGGTCGCGACGGCGGTGATGCCAAACGATCCCGATGGCTCCGGAGGTGACGATGCTCGCCAGCCCCATCGGCAGCCCCTCACCACCGAGCGCGATCCTGCGCGCGGCCGTCATCAGCATCGCGATCACCGTCGGCACGACGCCAGCATACAATCCGGCGACGCCGAGCAGGACGGCACGGGCGTCGAAGTGGATGCCGGGGGCCTCGTGGTATGGGAGCAACATGAGCGCGATCCCGATGCCCCCAAGCAGGAGCCCGAGCACCGCGTCCCGCCGGAGGCCGGATGCCGGGCGCAGCTTCGCTGTGACCATGTCGTAAATGGCGACCATCGCAAGCAGCAGGACGGCGTTGGCCGCGAGGGCCTTGACGGCGGGCAGGAGCATGCGCTCCTCAGAACCGGGGGTGGAGTGATGCTACTGCGAATACTACCTCATATTCGTCAGGCCGCCAGCATTGGCGCTCTTGTTGGCGGGGCACTTTGGTGCGATCCTCCGGGATGCGCTCCTACCTTGCCCCTTTGGTGCTCCTGCTGGCTGCCTGCGCGGGCGGTTCGCGCGTTGACCCCACCCCGGTGCCAGCGGCTGGGGGAGGCACGGTCCTGCTGATCTCGCTCGACGGCTTCCGCTGGGACTTCCTCGATCGGGCGGTGGCACCGAATCTCCAGGCACTGGCGCGCGGCGGCGTTCGGGCGCAGTGGATGACCCCCGCCTTTCCGTCGCTGACCTTCCCCAATCACTACACGATGGTCACCGGGCTCTACCCGGAGCACCACGGGATCATCGCCAACAACATCCGCGACGCCGCGCTGGGGACGTTCCGGATCTCCGACACGACCGCGGTCCGCAATGCGGGGTGGTGGGGCGGCGAACCGATCTGGCGCACGGTCCAGCGGCAGGGAAAGCATGCGGCGGCCTTCTTCTGGCCGGGTTCAGAAGCGCCGATCGGTGGCGCGATGCCATGGCGATTCATGCGGTTCAACGACGCGTTCCCGAACGCGGCCCGGGTCGACTCGGTGCTCACGTGGCTGTCGCTCCCGACGGGCGAAGCCCCGTCGGTGGTGACCCTGTATTACAGCGACGTCGACCACGCGGGTCATGACGACGGCCCCGACGCGCCCGCAACCGATTCGGCGATCGCCCGCGTCGACTCGATGATCGGCCGCCTGATGGCCGGCCTCGCCGCGCGCAAGCTGACCGACCGGGTGAACGTCATCGTGGTCAGCGATCACGGCATGATTGCGACCTCGGCCGAGCGGGTCATCAAGCTCGACGACTACATCTCCTTGGCCGACGTCGAGGTGGTCGACTGGTCACCCGTCGGCACCCTGATCCCGAAGCCGGGCAAGGAGGAGGCGGTCTACGCGGCGCTCTTCCGCGCACATCCGCAGCTCACGATCTACAAGAAGGGCGAAATTCCCGCGCGCCTCCACTTCAACAGCCATGCGCGGATCACGCCGCTCGTGCTGGTGGCTGATCCGGCTGGACCATCACCACGACCGCGCGCCTCGCGGCACGGCGCCCGAATGCCGGCGGTCACGGCTTCGATCCGGCGGCGCGCGAGATGGGAGCGCTCTTCGTGGCGTCGGGGCCGGCGTTTCGGCAGGGCGTGACCGTCGCGCCGTTCGAGAACATTCATCTCTACAGCCTGATGGCGCACCTCCTCGGGGTCACGCCGGCGCCGAACGACGGCTCGCTCGACAGCGTGCGCACCTTGTTGCGCGGCGCGCCGGAACAAGGGGCATCGGCGGATCGGATTCGCGGTCACTTGATCACGTTGGCCTCCGACGCATACGAAGGCCGGCAGCCCGGCACCCGTGGCGACACCCTGGCGACGCGCTACGTACAGCGTGCGATGGCGTCAGCGGGACTCTCGGCGGGCAGCGCGGATGGCACGTGGTTGCAGTCGGTGTCACTCCTTGGCGTCACACCA
This sequence comes from Gemmatimonadota bacterium, assembly GCA_016720805.1. Classification (NCBI taxonomy): domain Bacteria; kingdom Pseudomonadati; phylum Gemmatimonadota; species Gemmatimonadota bacterium. Next base: position 65,559 of record JADKJZ010000003.1, read on the forward strand.
GGCGGGACGGTCCGTCGCTGGCAGGACAGCGCGACACGCTCGACATTCGACGCCAGCGATCTCCTGCTCTGGACGCGTGGCTTGGATGGTCCGCGTCGACTCGACGCGGGGGACGTGGTGTTCGTGGGTCATGGCATCGTCACCGCCGACGGACGCTGGGACGACTACAAGGGCGTCGATGTGCGCGGGAAGGTGGTGGTGCTGCTGGGGGGTGTGCCGCAGGCCGCGACGGGGGTGTCGCTCGCGCCTGGGGAACAGCAGCGCACGGCGACCGCGCGCGGTGCGTGGGCCGTGGCGATGATCGTGAATCCCGCCCAGTGGGCCCAGCTCAGCCCCGCCTTCCGCCGCGAGACCGTTCGACTCGCGGGCGACACCAGTGTGGCCGGGACACTCGAAATCCTCGTGCATCCGGATGCCGCGACACGCTTCTTCGGTGACGGCACGGCGCTCGCCGCCGCCCGCAGCGAGGCTGCGGGGGCGAACTTCCGGCCGCGTGCATTGCCGGGCAAGGTGCTCGTCGAGTATCTGCCGCGTCGCCGGGCGGTCGTGTCGCCCAATGTCCTCGGCCTGCTCACGGGCAGCGACCCCGCACTGCGCGATGAGGCGGTGGTGGTCACGGCCCATTGGGATCACTTCGGTCGCAATCCGACGCTGACCGGCGACCAGATCTTCAACGGCGCCTTCGACAACGCGCTGGGCACGGCGAGCATGCTCGAAATGGCCCGGGTGCTCGCGGCGGGCCCGCGACCGAAGCGCAGTGTGCTCTTCATCGCCACCACCGCCGAGGAGTCCGGCCTGCTCGGCGCCACGTGGTACACGCGCCAACCGCGCTTCCCACTGGCCAAGACCGTGGCCGCGGTCAACCTCGATGCCGGCAATCCCTGGGGTCGCACCCGCGACGTCATTGTGCTCGGCGGGGCGCTGTCATCGCTCGACAGCATCTTTGGGGCGGTGGCGGCGGCACAGGGGCGACGCGTGACGCCCGATCCCTATCCGGAGCAGGGCTTCTACCGACGCTCTGATCACTTTGCCTTCGCGCGTGTCGGCATCCCCGCGATGTTCACCGCCACGGGCATGGATTTCGTCGGTCGGCCAGCCGGGTGGGGAAAGGCGTTGTTCGATCGCTACCTCGCCGGCACGTACCACTCACCAAGTGACGAGGTTGGCGGGGACTGGGACCTCCGCGGCGGTGCCGAGGATGTTGATGCACTGGCTGAGACCGTGCGCCGCATCGCGAACGCAGCGGGTCGGCCCAGGTGGAACAATCAGCCGGAAACCGCCTCCTTCCGCGCGGCGCAGGCCGCCCAGGGCAAGACGCCATGACGATCGATCGCCGGCACTTCCTCGCCGCGAGTGCGGCCGCCATCCCTGCCCTGCGCGGGCTGCAGCCGCGACTCACCGTGGCACCGAGCGCCGACCGGATGGCGTGGTGGCGCGAGGCGCGCTTCGGGATGTTCCTGCACTGGGGGCTCTACTCGATCCTCGCCGGGAAGTGGAAGGACGACGATCGGTGGGCCGAGTGGATCCGGCACAACGCGAAGATCCCGATCGACGAATACGATCAGCTGCGGGCGCGCTGGAATCCGACCGGCTTCGATCCGGACCAGTGGGCGCACATGGCGCAACGCGCCGGAATGCGCTACGCCGTGCTCACCACCAAGCACCACGACGGCTTCTGCCTCTTCGACTCGAAGGCGACCGATTTCGACGTGATGCAGACGCCGTCGGCGCGCGACATCTGCCGCGACCTCGCCCCGGCGCTCCGGAAGCGCGGCATTCGCGTGGGGTGGTATCACTCGATCATGGACTGGCATCACCCGGACTACCTGCCGCGCCGCGATTGGGAAGCGGCGACCCGGCCGGCGTCGGAGGCGCAGTTCGCCCGCTACGTCACCTACCTGGAGACGCAGATCGACGAATTGCTGACCAACTACGGCGGCATCGACGTGCTCTGGTTCGATGGCCAGTGGGAGGCGACCTGGACGCACCAGTTGGCGCTCGAGCTGGAGCAGCGGATTCGCCGGCGGGCGCCGCACATCGTCATCAACGACCGGATCAACGGAAGCGGCACGCCGAAAGGCGTCCGGCTGGGTGACTTCGGCACCCCCGAGAACGAGGTGCCGGCGACGGGAACGCCCGAGCGCGATTGGGAATCGTGCATGACGATGAATGAGAACTGGGGCTACAAGGCGAAGGACCAGAACTGGAAATCGCCACAGAAGCTGGTGGAACTGCTGGTGGAGACGGCCTCGAAGGGCGGCAATCTCCTCCTCAACGTGGGCCCGATGGCGGATGGCCGGTTTCCGGCACCTGCGATCGAACGACTCGAGGCGGTTGGCGCATGGATGGCGGTGCATTCATCGGCGATCTACGGCAGCCGGGCCTCACGCTTCGCGAAGCCGGTCGGCTTCCGTGCAACGACGCAGGCACGCCGCTGCAACCTCTTCCTGACGAGCTGGCCCAGCGGGCTGCTGCCGTTGCCGGGGCTGCGAACAATGCCGACGCGGGTGGAGCTCCTGGGAACTCCGGGCGCCGCCGTGCGGGTGGTCGAGCAGGGGGCGGGGCTCGCGCTCGAGGTCCCCGCCACGGCGCCGGCGGGGTTGCTGCCGTGCGTGGTACTGCACTTCGCCGACGACTGGCAGGTGATCACGCCGCGCGGCTGAGGCCCTTCAACCCGTCGGGTTTTTCGAGTAGCTTGCCAAGGTGACTGCTTGCGCGGTTCCCGCACCACCCCGTGCCTGAGGTGACGATGGGATTCTCCGCCCGACCGCGCCTTCGCTTCGGCGATGGCGATGTCTACCAGCTCCGCATCGAATTGGAAGGGATCCTCCCTACGGTCTGGCGCCGCGTGGCGGTGTCGGGTCGTGCCTCGCTCCAGGAGCTGCACGGCATCATTCAGCGGGCGTTCGACCAGGACGACGAGATGTCGTTCGGCTATCGCTTCCTGGTGGATGGGGTCGAGTATCTCGACCCCGATGACGAGCCACGCCGCGGCCACGCCGCCGATGCCATCGCCCTCGAGCAGCTCGGCCTCCTTCCCGGCGCCCGCGTCGAACACGCGGTGGAGCACCACGGCGAAGGATGGCGGCACGTGGTGTCGCTGGAGCAGGTGACGCCGCGCCTCGTGGGTCAGCGCCTGCCGTCCTGCCTCGGCGCGGGACGTGCGGCGCCCCCGGAGCATTGCAGCGGGGCTCCCGAGTACCGGCGCTTGCTCGAAGCGCTGCACGATCCCCTTGACCCCCACGCACGCGACTGGCTGCCGGAGGATTTCGATCCGGCGTACGTCGACGTGGTCGCGATCAATGCGGCGCTGGCGAAGTTGAAGCGGCATCGGCCGGCGGCGTGAACACCAGGGATGATGGATGATAGATGATGGATGATGGATCACCGCTTGCGGGGCCCGATCATCCTGCATTCACAGACTTCATCCATCCTCCATCCTCCATCATCCATCATCCTGCGGTCTCCCATGCGCCGTCTCCTCCCGCTCTGCCTCGCGTTCGTTGCCTGCTCCAAGGCGCCGTCCGTTCCCCCCACCGACCTCGTGCTGCGCAATGCGACCGTCTACACCGGCGATTCGCTGGCGCCGACGGCGACGGCGGTCGCGGTGCAGGACGGCAGGATCGTCTATGTCGGCGACGAGGCCGGGGTCGCCAAGTACATCCGCGAAGGCACCGAGACGATCGACCTCGCGGGGCGCTTCGTCTATCCGGGCTTCGTCGATGCGCACGCGCACTTCACCGGGATCGGCCAGCGTGAGCAGCGGCTGAACCTCGAAGGGACCTCGACCAAGGACGCCTTCCTCGCCAAGGTCGAGGCCGCCGTCGCCAAGGCGAAGCCGGGGGAGTGGGTCACCGGCCGCGGGTGGATCGAGACCTTCTGGACGCCGCCGGTCTTCCCGACACGGCACGATCTCGACAAGATCGCGCCGAACAATCCCGTCGTGCTGACGCGCGCCGACGGCCACGCCTCGGTGGCCAACAGCGCGGCGCTCAAGCTGGCGGGGATCACGGGCATGTCGGTCGCCCCGGCGGGTGGCGCGATCAACCTCGACCCCGATGGCGAGCCGACGGGTATGCTGATCGACGCGGCGCAGGGGCTGCTCCGCGACCTGGTGCCCGAGCCGACCGAGGAGGAACTGGAGCGGGCGCTCGAGTTGGCGAGTGATCGCTCGGTGATGCTCGGCTGGACCGCGCTGCACGACGCGCACGGTTCGTGGCCCGAAGTGGCGCGGATGCGGAAGCTCTTCGGTGAGGGGCGGATCAAGGTCCGGCTCTACAAGACCATCAGCGGCCCGGGCGAGGCCGCCGATTCGCTCATCAAGCTCGGGCCGCTTCCCTCGGAATTCGACGACCACTTCACGCTGCGCGACATCAAGCTGGTGATGGACGGCGCGCTCGGCTCGCGCGGTGCGGCGTTGCTCGCCCCGTACACCGACGACCCCTCGACGACCGGACTGATCACCACCGACACCGTCGCCGTGCGCGACATGCTGCAGCGCGCCCTCAGGGCCGGCGTGCAGGTGGAGATCCACGCGATCGGCGACCGTGGCAATCGCCTCTCGCTCGATCTCTTCGAGGCGGCGTTCAGCGCGGTGCCTGCGACCGAGCGAAAGGTGGCAGCGCCGAGGTGGCGGATCGAGCATGCGCAGATCGTGGCGCCGTCCGACTTGCCGCGGTTCAAGTCGCTCGGGTTGATCGCCTCGATGCAGCCGTCGCACGCGATCGGCGACCTCTTCTTCGTGCCGAGCCGGATCGGCGTGGCCCGCACGTCGGGGGCGTACGCCTGGGAGTCGTTCCTGAAGATGGGCGTGCCGGTGGCGGGCGGCACCGATGCGCCGGTTGAGCGCGGCGAGCCGTTGATCGAGTTCTACGCCGCCGTGGCGCGGAAGTCCCTCGACGGGAAGGACGGTCCGGGCTGGCATCCGGAAGAGAAAGTCAGCCGCCATCAGGCACTGCGGATGTTCACCTGGTTCCCCGCGTTCGCGTCGTTCCAGGAGGATCGGTCGGGGACGATCGCCGTCGGGATGCGCGGCGACTTCACGGTGTTCGACAAGGACATCATGACGATTCCCGAGCCCGAGATCCTCACGACGACGAATGTGCTGACGGTGGTGGGGGGGAAGGTGGTCTTCAAGAAGTAGTCATTAGTCCTTAGACGTTAGACGTTAGACGTGACTAGCGACCAACGACCAACGACCAACGACCTACGACCTACGACCTACGACCTATGACTTACGACCTCCCGAGCGTGCCTGCGATGTCCAACCGTCTCCTGCTGGCGCTTGCTGCCCTCGGAGTGATGATGAGCGATGCCCCGCTGGAGGCGCAGGACTGGGCAGGGCTGAATCGCTATCGCGCGGCCAACGCGGAGCTCGGCCTTCCGACGCCCGGTGAGCAGCGGGTCGTCTTCTTCGGCAACTCGATCACCGAGGGATGGGCACCCTACTTCGCCGCGCAGTTTCCCGGAAAGCCCTACGTCGGCCGCGGGATCAGTGGGCAGACGACACCGCAGATGCTGATCCGGTTTCGGCAGGATGTGGTGGCGCTCAAGCCGGCGGTCGTGGTGATCCTGGCGGGGACCAACGACATCGCCGGCAACACCGGGCCGTCGACCCAGGCGATGATCGCCGACAACCTGATGGGGATGGTGGAGATCGCCCAGGCGAACGGGATCCGGGTGGTCCTCTCTTCGGTGCTCCCCGTCTCGGACTATCCCTGGAAGCCGGGGCTCGAGCCGGGGCCGAAGATCGTCGCGCTCAACGCCTGGATGCGCGAGTACGCTGCGGCCCACCACGAGACCTACCTCGACTATCACTCGGCAATGGTCAACGACAAGCTCGGCCTCAACCCCGACCTCGCCGCGGACGGCGTTCATCCCACGGAGAAGGGGTACCGGGTGATGGCACCACTCGCCGAGGCGGCGATCGCGCGGGCCCTGCGGGCGCAATGACGGGATCTGGCGCGATCCTGCGCAATGCCGGGTAGGATTCCTCATGCCCCGCCGGAGCGCCCCGTCATGTCCGCTGTCAGCAGCCTCAGGATCGGTTCCCGCCAGATCAGCCTCTACCGCTTCACGGGAGAGGTGCTGGATAGCCAGCGTTCCTCCCACACCACGGTGACCAGCCACCAGAACGGGCAGGTCAGCGCCCAGACCGAGCACTACAACCAGGTCTTCCTGCGCGCGTCCGATGGCGAGGAACGCTCGGTCGAGGTCGCGTCGGCCGGCGTCGCGGTGCGGGTGGGCAACATCGTGACGGTCGGGTGGGGGCTGGTGGGGAGCAATGCCACCGGAAGCTACGCGACGGTGTGGAACCAGGACACGAACCAGCTCGGCCACATCGCCAAGGCGATCAACGACACCGCCGGCCCGCCGCTCTACAACATGATGATCATCGTCTTCGTCTTCATCGGGGTGTTCAACGCGATGGGCGTGTTCGCGTTCAATCTCCGCGCGATCTTCTGGGTCGGCCTGACCGCCTTCTTCTTCTGGTGGCTGACCCAGCGGCGGCGGACACTGCGCGCTGCGCTGGAAGCGGTGGTGCGGGGGGGCTGAGGGGGCGACGCATGCGTCGCCCATACCCAATCGGAGCGCAGTGCGAGCGGTTGGGATCAGCCCGCGATGAGGCCTTCCTCCATGGCGAGCTTGGTGAGTCCGGCCACGGTCCGCACGTCGAGCTTGGCCATCAGCGATTCGCGGTGGGTCTCGACGGTCCGGTGGGAGATGCCGAGCCGCGCGGCGATCTCCTTGTTGGTCTCGCCGCCGGCCACGCCGATCAGGACTTCCTTCTCGCGCGGCGTGAGGACATCGGTCGCCGCGGGCTGCGGCGCCGGAGCCCGCAGGGCATCGGTCAGGCGCGCCGCGACGGCGGGCGGGAAGAACTGTTCGCCGTTGAACACGGCACGGACCGCGCGGCGCAGTTCGGCCGGCGGGGAGTCCTTCAGCAGGTAGCCGCGCGCCCCCGACTTCACGCTCTCGAGCACGTACTCCGGCTGGTCGTACATCGAGAGCATCAGCACCTTCGTGCGGCTCCCCTGACGGTGCAGCTCGGCGGCCACCTGCAGGCCTCCCTTCTCCGGCATCGCCACATCCATCACCAGGACGTCGGGCTTCTCCTTCGCCACCAGGCGCAGGGCCTCGTCGCCATTGGCGCCCTCGCCGACGATCACCACCCCCGGCTCGCCCTCGAGCACACGGCGGATGCCCTCGCGAACCACGGCGTGGTCATCGACGACGGCAACTCGGATCTGGGGCATGCGGGGACTCGGGGAACGGGAACGGTGAACGGTAAGCGGAGGGTCATCGAGTGATCGATCAGGGGGGGGTCGATCAACGATCCCCTGACTCACCTGCGGCGGAGGCCGCGTCCCGTTCACCGTTCACCGGTACTTCGACCACCACCGTCACGCCGCTGGCGCCACTCACGTGCACGGTGCCGCCGAGTGCGGTGATCCGCTCGCGCATGCCGGCCAGGCCGAGGTGACCGTCGCGCTCGAAGGCGGCGATGTCACTGCCGGGGGGGAAGCCGCGGCCGTCGTCTGCCACGGTCAGCCGGAGGTTCCTGCCAATGCCGGTCAGCGTGAGGGTGACATGGGACGCCTCGGCATGGCGCACCACGTTGGCCAGCGCCTCCTGGGCGGCGCGGAAGAGCGCCAGTTCGGCGTCGGGGCCAATCCGGGCCAGCGCGTCGTCCAGCTTGGTGGAAATCTGCAGCCGACTGCGCTCCGCCACGTCGTTCGCGAGCGAGCGAATCGCGGGGACGAGGCCGAGGTCGTCGAGCAGGGCGGGGCGGAGGTCGTTGATGACGCGCCGAATCCCGCGGATGCCGCCATCGACCAGGCCGAGGACATGGTCGAGTCGGGCACTGGTGGTGGGGTCGGCACCCTCGCGGAGCATGCCCACCTCGAGCTTCACCGCCGAGAGGGTCTGTGCGGTTTCGTCGTGCAGCTCGCGCGAGAGTCGGCGGCGCTCTCCCTCGTATTGGCCGACGACCCGCCCCTGCAGGCGCGCGAGCTCATCGGTGCGGACGGCGAGCCGTGTGGCGAGTTCGGAGAGCACCATCAGGCCGAAGCCGATGCCGACCGCCAACTCGAAGAGGATGTCGAGATAGTAGCCCCAGGGCTGCCACGCGCCCTTGGCGCGGAGGAACGGATAGTCGAGGTGGTGGAGTCCCCAGAGCCAGAAGGTGACCGCCACGAAGCGGGCACCGCCGGAGTTGTTGCGTCGGGCGTGTTGCCAGAAGACCCACCCGGTGTAGATGGTCACTCCCGAGATCAACAACACCATCGGCAGCGCGACCAACAGGAATTGGTCGAGGCCATTGACCGCGACCCAGGCCCAGCCGACGGGGATCAGGGCGAGCGATGCATACCCGTTGCGCCACGGCAGGTCTCGGGAGAAGACCAGCGCGGCCCAGAGAATCACGAGGGCGACCCAGCCGGTTACGACCTGGTGCCAGAAGAGCCAGGCCAGGTCGCCGCTCCGCAGGAAGCAGATGATGGCGACAAGGCGCAGGAAATAGAGGGCCCAGGCGGCGGCCCACCAGACGAACCAGCGGGCCCGCACGCGCCACCAGAGGACCAGTGCGAAGCTTGCGAGGCCGGCGGTGATGAGCGCCTGGAAGACGGCATCGGCGAGTTCCGAGCCTGCGGCGAGGGGCATGGCGGGTTCCATGCCCAGAAGGTAAGCCGGAATTCGCTCCGTGGCCGGAGTGGTACGGCGTGCGGCCTACAGCGAATCGACCGAGACCGCCTGTTCCCGGGCGCGGCGGGCGGCCGCAGAGTCCTGGAGGCGCATGGCGCCGTTCACGCCGCGCGCGCCGGGGAGTCGGGACTGTCCGATGATGCTGTCCTTCTGGTGCCGCGTCAGCGAGTCGGCGGCCGGCGCGGCGGGCTTGCTGGCGCAGCCGGCCAGCAGCAGGACGAGCAGCAGCGTCTTCATGCATCGCTCCGGGGTGGGAGAGGGGCAGGCTCGCAGCGCACCTCGGTGGTGACCGAGTTGGCGATGAAACAGAGGCGGTGCGCCTCGTGGTGGATCGCCTCGACCTCCGCGTCCGTCGGCTGCACCTCGCCGCCCCACTCGACCGCAGGCCGTAGCGTCACGACCGTCATCACCAATCGTCCCGCCGCGTCCTTCGCCAGCGTTCCCTCGGCGTCATCCCGGTAGCGGTTGACGCGGAAGCCCCGTCCGGCAGCGATGCCGAGAAACCAGAGCAGGTGACATGAGGAGAGCGACGCGACGAAGAGCTCCTCCGGGTCGACGGCCGTGGGGTCTGACATCGGGATCGGCACGATCTGGGTCGACGAGGAGGCCGGCAGCTCGACGCCGCCATCGAAGTGGAGCGTGTGGCGCCTGGAGTAGCGCTGGTCGAGGAAGTCTGCGCCATCTCGCTCCCAGCGGGCGGTGGCGGTATAGCGGCCCATTGTGGCTCCTACGCCTGGTCGAAGGTGTAATCGAAGTGGTAGGAGTGCTTCCCCGCATCGATGTTGATCTGCAGCGTGCCGCTCAGGCCGACCAGCTCGTCAGTTCCGGAATCGGGGACGACCGACACGCTCAGCGACGCGGCGCCCCGGTTCATGATCCCCACATGCGAGAGCATGAAGGTGCCGGTGCGCCCGTGCAGCGAGCCGGTGACCGCCTCCATGGCCACGTACGCCGCCGAGCCGGCCACGGCGGTGCGCCCGGCCAGCATCTGGCCGTTGCTGGTCCCCTCGAGGTCGCCGTGGAAGTGCTTGTCGAGCAGCATCCTGCCGAAGGGACCAGCCGTGGCCGGATCGTCCTGCTGGGGAATGAGCTTGACGTCGAAGGGGCCGCTGGCGTGGAGACGGGGCATGGAGGGTCCGGGTCGTGGGTTGCAGGTCGTGGGTCGTGTGCGGATGATAGTCGGGGGTGATGGCCAGCGGGTCAGACGTTAGATTTGTCGGATCCCCTCCCCGGAGTCAGCCGATGTTCGTCCGCCCCCCGCTCGCGGCGCTTGCCGTCGCATTCCTGCTCGCCGTCCCGCCACTCGCTGCCCAGGCCAATCGTGCCGACTCGCTGCGTACCGCCGGTCAGATGGATGTCGGCGGCCGGCATGCCGAGGCGCGCGCGATCTACCAGGCACTGATCGCGACCGCCCCGGATGCGGCTGCCAAGGCCGCCGCGACCCGCCGACTGGCGATGTCGTACGGCTACGACGCCAACTGTGCCAAGGTGATCGAGCTCGAGGAGCAGGTGATCGCCTACTGGAAGACGCGCCGCGAGGCCGAGCCGCAGAACGCGCACTATCAGGAAGGGGAGATGGCCAACGAGGCAGCCCGTGTCTGCATCGATCACGGCTTTTTCGACGAGGCAGAGCGGATGTACCGGCGTGGCACCGCCCTCGGCAACGCCGAGCCGGCGCCCCGGACGCACCCCGCCTCGCTCTGGGCCTTCCGCGAGGCGCACGCGATGGCACGCGTGGCGGCGCGCCGGGGGAACGCGGCAGAGGCGAAGCACTGGGTCGGTGAGGCGCGCAAGGCACTCGACTCGGATCCGGCAATGGCCAAGGCGCAGGAGCAGTACTTCCCGTATCTCGAGGGCTACGTCGCGCTCTTCACGGGCGACCTCGCCACGGCTCAGACCGAGTTCACCAAGACCGTGGCCGCGATGCCGAACGACCCGTTCCAGCTGGTGCTCCTCGGGATGACGCACGCCAAGATGGGGCATGCCGACGTGGCGAAGGGCTTCTACCAGAAGGCGTACGACATGGCGACTGGCAGCAACCCGCCGGCCGTCTATTCGCGCACGTTCACGAAGAAGGTCCTTGGCCTCCCCTGATCGGAGCACACCATGTCGGGTTTCCAGCTCAAGGTGAATGGCACCTCGCACACGGTGGATGTGGCCGATGATACGCCGCTGCTCTGGGTGCTGCGCGATGCACTTGGATTGACCGGGACCAAGTTCGGGTGCGGGATCGGGGAGTGCGGGGCCTGCACGGTGCATCTCGACGGCGTGGCCACGCGCTCCTGCTCGCTGCCGGTGAGCGCGCTGGGCGGGAAGGCGATCACCACGATCGAGGGGCTCTCAACCGACCGGAGCCACGCGGTGCAGCAAGCGTGGATCGCAGAGGACGTGCCGCAGTGCGGCTATTGCCAGTCGGGGCAGATCATGGCCGTGGCGGCCCTGCTGACCAAGACCCCCAAGCCCACCGATGCCGACATCGACACCGCGATCACCAACATCTGTCGCTGCGGGACGTATCCGCGGATGCGGGCCGCGATCCATCGCGCCGCCGGGGAGGCGTGAGATGACCACACCACGCCGCGTTTCGCGCCGCGAGTTCTTCCAGACCACGGGGGCCGCTGGTGTCGGCCTGCTGATCGGCTTCTCGCTGCAGTCGTGCGCGCCCGGCGAGAAGCTGGTCGCCGGCCCGCCCGTGCCGCTCACCGCGTGGCTGCGGATCACGCCGGATGACAAGATCACGATCCTGGTTGACCGATCGGAGATGGGGCAGGGCGTTGCCACGGCGTTGCCGATGATCCTCGCCGAGGAACTCGAAATCGACGTGTCGCGCATCGCCGTCGAGTTTGCGCCGCCTGGCGACAGGGCCTACATCAACCCGGACTTCGGGATGCAGGGCACCGGCGGCAGCAGCAGTGTGCGCGAGGGTTGGCTCCCGTTGCGGACCGCCGGGGCGCAGGCGCGCGAGATGCTGATCGCGGCCGCGGCAGCGGAATGGAAGGTCGCGCCGGGTGAATGCCGCGCCGAGGGCGGTGCGGTGATCCACACCGGCAGCAAGCGCACGCGCCGCTACGGCGCGCTGGTCACGGCGGCAGCCGCGCTCCCCGTGCCGGCCAACGTCACGCTGAAGGATGCCAAGGCGTGGAAGGTGATCGGCACGCGCGCGAAGCGCAGCGACACCCCGATGAAGGTTGATGGCAGCGCGGTGTACGGTATTGACGTGAAGGTGCCCGGGATGCTGGTGGCGGTGGTGGCCCGTCCGCCGGTGTTTGGCGGGAAAGTGGCGCACTTCGACGCCGCCAAGGCGAAGGCCGTGCCGGGTGTCCGCGATGTGGTGCAGATCTCGAGCGGGGTTGCGGTCGTCGCCGACGGCTACTGGCCGGCGCACCAAGGTCGGGCCGCGCTCGACGTGACGTGGACGGATGGTCCGACGGCCGCGGTGTCGAGTGCCAGCATCGCGGCGCTTCTCGAGGCCCGCGCCGCCCGCCCCGGGGCCCAGGCGCGGCACGACGGCCGCACCGACGCCGCGCCGGCGGGCAGCACCATGCTCGACGCCACCTACCGGATGCCGTACCTGGCCCACGCCACGATGGAGCCGATGAACTGCACCGCCCACGTCCGGGCCGATGGCGTGGAGATCTGGGCGCCGACGCAGCTGCAGACGGCCGTGCAGATGACCGGTGCGGCGATCGGCGGCGTACCGGCCGAGAAGGTCGTCGTGCACACCACCTACCTGGGCGGCGGCTTCGGACGACGCGTGGAGCAGGACTTCGTGGTGGAGGCACTGGAAACGTCGAAGGCGATGAAGGCGCCGGTCAAGGTGATCTGGTCGCGCGAGGACGACATGCAGCATGACTTCTACCGCGCCGCGTCGCATCATCAGTTCCGTGGTGGCCTCGATGCCGCCGGGAAGCCGGTTCTCTGGACCCATCGGGTCGCGACCTCGTCCTCGATGATCCGCTTCTTCCCGGAGAGCGTGAAGGACGGCCTCGACCTGGAAGTCGTCGAGGGGGCGATGGCGATGCCGTATGCCATCTCGAATGTCCATGTCGACTGCATCCTGGTCGACGCCGGCATTCCGGTCGGCTTCTGGCGTTCGGTGAACAACTCCTACAACGGCTTTGCGGTCGAGACGTTCATCGACGAGCTGGCGCACCTCGCCAAGCAGGACCCGTGCGAGTATCGCCGCAGCCTCCTGACCGCAGCACCGCGGCATCTCGCGGTGCTGAACCTCGCCGCCGAGAAGGCGGGCTGGGGCACGCCGCTGCCGGCGGGCCGGGCGCGTGGCATCTCGGTGTACAAGTCGTTCCAGACGTATGTGGCCGAGGTCGCGGAGGTCTCGGTGGCGGCCGACGGGACGCCGACCGTCCACCGGGTCGTCTGCGCCGTGGACTGTGGCCAGGTCGTGAACCCGATGATTGTCGAGCAGCAGATCGAGGGATCGATCGTCATGGGACTCACGGCGGCCCTCTGGGGCGAGATCACCATCGATCGGGGTCGGGTGGTGCAGGGCAACTTCGACACCCACCGCATGATGCGACTCAAGGAGATGCCGATCGTCGAGGTGCACATCCTCCCCAGCACCGAGAAGCCGACCGGTGTCGGCGAGCCCGCCACGCCCGGCATCGCGCCAGCGGTGGGCAATGCCATCTTCGCACTGACGGGGAAGCGCATCCGCACGCTACCGATCGGCAAGGTGGTGTGACGACGCAGTCCCCGCCGGTCCTCTCCCTCGACGCCGTCTCCCGTCGCTTCGGCAGCACCGTGGCGGTCGACGGCGTCTCGCTTGCCGTGGCACCGGGAGAATTCTTCTCGCTCCTCGGCCCATCGGGATGCGGCAAGACCACCACGCTGCGCCTGATTGCCGGCTTCGAGCACCCCGATGCCGGGCGGGTGCAGATGCTCGGCGAGGACGTCACTTCGCGTCGGCCGTACGAGCGGCCGATCGGGATGGTCTTCCAGAGCTACGCGATCTTTCCCCACTTGAGCGTCGCCGGCAACGTGGCCTTCGGGCTTGAGGAGCGGCGTGTCCCGAAGGGCGAGGTGGCAGGTCGCGTCGCGCGCGCACTCGAACTGGTGCGACTGGCCCCGAGTGAGTTCGCCCATCGACGCCCCGCCGAGCTCTCGGGCGGCCAGCGTCAGCGCGTGGCCCTCGCGCGTGCCCTGGTGCTGGAACCGCCGATCCTCCTCCTCGATGAACCGCTCGCCGCCCTCGACCTGCAGCTCCGCAAGGAGATGCAGCTCGAGCTCAAGGCGCTCAACCGTCGACTCGGCATCACCTTCATCCTCGTCACGCACGACCAGGAAGAGGCGCTGGTGATGTCGGATCGGATCGCGGTGATGCATGCCGGACGCGTCGAGCAGCTCGGGACGCCGGCCGAGATCTACGAGGCGCCGCGGACCGCGTTCGTGGCGGAGTTCATCGGGGAGGCGAATTTCTTTGCAGGGGCGGTGGAGGAGGGTGACACCGTGCGGCAGCAGGATGGCTTCACCTGGCGGCTACCGGCCGGGGCACGGGTGAGGGGTGAGGGGGTGCGGATTGCCGTGCGGCCCGAGTGGCTGGACGTGCATCGCCCCGGAGAGAGTCCTGCCGGTGAGAATGTCCTTCGCGGCACGGTGCGTGAGACGATTTTTCTTGGCGAGACGCTGCACGTGCTGGTGGTCCTCGGAGACGGTCAGGTGGTGCGCGTGGCGCTCCGCAACGAAGGGTTGCTGACCAAGCCGCTGCCGTGGGCCGCTGGCGAGGCCGTCGAGGTGGCGTGGCACCCGGATGATGCCCAGGTGCTCGAGGCATGAGCATGCGCAGGCGGTTGCTCGGCGCGCTGCATCGCGTCCCGGCGCTCGAGGCGACGGCGGCGCTCCTTCCCGCGGCCGGATGGATGCTGCTCTGGTTCGGCGTGCCGATCGCGATCATGGCGACCTATGCCTTCCGGCCTCGCCATCTGCTCGGCGGCGTCTACCCCGGGTGGACCACGAGCTCCGTGGCGCGCCTGCTCGATCCGCTCTACCTCACGATCCTCTCCAAGTCGCTGCTGATCGCCGCAGTCGCCACGCTGCTGACGCTGCTGCTCGCCTATCCGATTGCGCTGGTGATCGCGCGCGCCACGCGATGGCGCTCGCTGCTGTTGCTGCTGGTGGTGCTGCCGTTCTGGACCTCGTTCCTCGTGCGCACCTACGCGACGGTCTTCCTGCTGCGGGATACCGGCCCGCTCAACCAGCTGCTGATGGCGCTCGGGATCGTCACGGAGCCGATTCCGCTGCTCTACACCACCGGCGCCGTGCTCTTCGGTCTGGTCACGTGCAGCATTCCGTTCGCGGTGCTGCCGATCTATGCCTCGCTCGAGAAGCTCGACCCCGTGCTCCTCGAGGCCGCGGAGGCGCTGGGCGCAACGGAATGGCGGCGGTTCGTGCGGGTCACCTGGCCGCTCACGTTGCCGGGCGTGATCGCCGGCGCGCTGCTGGTCTTCATCCCGACCCTCGGCTCGTTCCTCACGTCGGACCTGTTGGGCGGTGCGAAGGTGGTGCTGATCGGCAACCTGATCCAGAACCAGTTCACCTCGGGCCGCAACTGGCCGTTCGGTTCGGCGCTGGCCTTCCTGTTGATGGCGGTGGTGCTGGTCGGGATGCTGGTGCGACTGCGCTGGGCGCGCGACGAGTCGCTGGCGTGAATCGTCGCCTCGTGGCAACGGTCGCCGGCCTCGGCCTGCTGGCGATGCACTTGCCGCTGCTGCTGCTGATGGCGTGGAGCTTCAATGCGTCGCGCACCGGGGCGCGCTGGGATGGCTTCACGCTCGGCTGGTATGCCCGATTGCTCGATCGCCCCGACCTGCTCCGCGCGCTCTGGACCTCGGTCGTGGTCGGCACGATCTCGACGCTGCTCGCCACTGCGCTCGGGACCGGCGCCGCGCTCGCACTCGCACGTGGCCGATTCCGAGGCCGGGCACTCTTCGAGGCGCTGCTCGCGGTGCCGATCGTCACGCCAGAAATCGTCGCCGGCATTTCGCTGCTGATCCTGGTGACTGGCCTGGGGATGCCGCTCGGCCTGCTCACCGTGATCATCGCGCACACGACCTTCTCGCTGCCGTTCACCACGCTGGTCGTGCTGGCGCGGCTCCGCGGCATGGACACCGCACTCGAGGAGGCGGCGCTCACGCTTGGCGCCGACGAGTGGACCGCCTTCCGCCGCGTGACGCTGCCCCTGCTGATGCCCGGGGTGATCGGCGCAGCGCTGCTGGCGTTCACGCTCTCGTTCGACGATTTCGTCATCACCTTCTTCACCGCCGGGCCGGGAACCACCACGCTGCCGCTGATGGTGTACTCGATGGTGCGGCGGACGGTGGAGCCAAGCGTGAATGCGATCTCCACGCTGCTGGTGGTGGGGACGACGGCGTTGCTGATCGTCGCGGCTCGACTAGGGGGGCTGGGGCCCCGGCGGTGAGGGTGAAGAGTGAGGGGTGCGCCGGGACAAGGGCGCAGCACGCTGCGCCCGTACGACCATTCCGCGCCGCGAATTCCTGCTGCATTGCGCCCAGCTGGGGCTGTCGGCATCGACGGCGTCGCTCCTGCTGGGGTGCATCACCAAGCGGACGCCGCCGCCGAGCGATGAAGCGGCGGCGTCTGCGGCGGGGCCGCTCGAGCGCGAGCTGCGGATCTTCAACTGGTCCGACTACATCGGCCGCACGACAGTGGCGGACTTCGAGCGCGAGTTCGGCGTCCGGGTCTCGTACGACACCTACGAGAGCAACGAGGAGCTGCTGGCCAAGCTGGTGGCGGGAGGCGGTGGCTACGACATCATCTGTCCGACCGGATACCTCGTGCCGTTGCTGGCCGAGGCCGGGATGCTGCAACCGCTCGACCACGGTGTGCTGAGCAACTGGAGCAACCTGTTGCCACTGTTCGCCGGGCAGGGGGTCGACGCGGGAGGCCGGTACGCGATGCCGTATCAATGGGGGATGACCGGCGTCGCGTACCGGACCGATCTGGTCGCCGCGCCACCCGAGAGCTGGGGCGCGTTCGCCGATGCGGCGCTGCACGGCCGCTCCACGATGCTGGACGACGGGCGCGAAGTCCTGGGCGCGATGCTGCGGTGGCGCGGCGAGTCGCTCAACGCCACCGAGCCCGCGCTCCTCGAGGCGGCGCGGCAGGACGCGCTGGCGATCAAGCCGAATCTGCGCGCCTACATCTCCGCGCCGGTGAAGGGGCAGTTGATCAGCGGCGACATTTCGGTGGCGCAGCTGTACTTGAGCGACGCCCGGATGGCGCGCGGCGAGGAATCGCGGGTGGCGTTCACCGTGCCGAAGGAAGGCTCAACGCTCTACGCCGACTACTTCGCGATCCCGCGCGATGCGCCGAATCGGCGTGCGGCGCACGCCTTCCTGAACTACGTGTTGCGAGCAGATGTTGGGGCGGCGATCAGCAACGAAGGGGGCGGCGCCTCACCGAATGGCGCCGCGCTGCCGCTCCTGACCGACCCGGTGCCGCCACCGGACGCGGCGCTGCAGGCGCGGCTGGAATTCCAGCGCGACCTCGGCGCGGCGACCGACCTGTGGGACCGGATGGACGGAGGTGAAGGCGGGGTAGTCGTTGCCGCGCGTGTCACGGCACCAGGGTGATGGTGCGGCGATCGAGCGGTCGGAGCACGCTGAAGTGCCGACGGTCGGTGGTCAGGATCTCTCGGGCGCCGAGCCGTTCGGCCGTCGCGAGCACCGTCGCGTCGACGAAGCCGAGCGGAAGGTCGGCATACTCCCGCATCAGCGCGGTGGCCCGCGCGACGTCCTCGGCCTCGAGTGGTTCGGTGATGAACTCCCCCTCGGCGACCGCGCGAATGAACGCCTGCTCGGCCGCCGAGCTGATGCGGGTCTGGAGCAGATAGCTGACTTCAGGCAGCACGGTGACCGGAACGACCACGTGCCGTGGTTCCGCACCCCACCACCCCACCACCCGTTGATGCCACGCGTCTCCCTTGTCAATCAGGGCATAGAGTGGCCCGGTCGGCGACGGTGGTCACGCGTGCGGATCGGGCCAGAGGAGCTCATCGACGCGTTCAGCCGTGTCACGGTGTTCGCTGGTGAACTGACCGGCGATCGCGGGGAGCGCAGTGCCCGACACCGGGGCATCGAGGTACCGGCTTACGGCTTCGCGGACGAGCATGGCCGCGCTGACCCCCTGCCGCTGGGCGGTCCGCTGCAGCCGCTGGAGGGTCTGTTCGTCGAGGAAGATGGTGGTCCGCTTCATGGCATACATGGTACAGCATATATATGCTGTCCGTCAAGCGGCCCGTACGGCGCGCTACTTCGCGGCTTGGTCCACGGCGCGTTTCATCTCCCGAACCCAGTTCGGGATGACGCGGAAATAGCCGGGACTCGCCTGCTCGGGGCCTTGGACGTAGATGATGCCACCGTCGTGGGTCGGGACGTTGGACCAGCCGGAGGTGTCGGAGAAACGAGGATCGTTGGCCCACTGCACGGGCGCGCCGCTGGGCTCGCCGGTGGTCGGGTTCACGGTGGCGGTGTACCACGAGGCCCCTTGGCGGAAGAGCACAGTCCTGGGCGAGAGCATCAGCGGCTCGACGCCTTGCGAGGCGATCTGCCACCGCCGCCCTGCAGCGGGGAAGGTGGTCACCATGATCCGGCTGCCGTCCATGCTCTGGTAGGCCACCAACTGTCCGGTGGCGGAGACGCTCGGGAAGCGTGCGCCTCTGAGCACGGTGTCCATCGTGGCCGATGCCCGGCGCGGATCGAAGCGGACCACGAGCGCTCCGAGCCATTCCTGCGCGATCGCCGTGCTGTCGTTCGGATATCCGAGGGCGTCGAAGGTCACGCCAGTGGCCGCGTAACGGGCCAGCGTATCGGTCGGTGTGCCTGCTCCGGGCGTACCTCGAAGAAGCGACCACTGGTCGCCTGCCCGCGCGGCATAGAGAATGGACTGACCGTCCGGGCTCCACATCGGATGCCGGATGATCTCGGCGCGTTGCCAGACAGTGTGTTGCCCGGTGCGCAGGTCGTAGATGCGCAGCTCGTTGAGCGAATTGCCCTGCACGACCGCCGCCAACCAGCGGCCGTCCCGGCTCAGGTCGTAGCGCTGGAAATGCGCCCCCTCGATCGGGAGGGGCACTGGGGCGGCGTTCGAGATGCGGCGCACCAAGCGTCCCTTGGTGACGTCGAGGCCCGGCGCGTAGACCAGCGTGCCATTCTCGGAGACGTCGAAGTGCGCCTCACCGATCGATTCCCGGCGGATGCCCGGGACCAGCGGGACGGCTCGCTGGACCAGGCGGGTCTCTGGGTCGAAGTTCGCCCCGGTGAGCACGCCGTCCGGGCTGATGAAGACGAGGTAGCGCTCGTCGATGATGCGAAACTCGGAGCCGGCAAGCGGGCCGCCAGGCGTGCCATCGCCCTGCAGGGTGCGTACCTCGTATGTGGAGTCGGTCTCGAGGTCGATCATCCGCGCCGCTCCGTTGAAGCCGCAGAGCAATTCCTTCATCGACGGGGCCCAGGTGCCGAGTGGACAGCGGACGATGGAGCGTTCACGTGGCTCGCCACCACCGAGCTTGATCCAGAGCGCCCGGTCGCCATCGGAGCCGAGCGCGAGGAGTTGGTCGGCGGAGATCCAGTCGAGCATGCGCCCATCGAGGAGCGTTGCCAAGGGACGGGGCTCCCCTCCGGCGACCGACACCACCATCACCTGATTGCCGGCGAAGTACGCGACCTGGGTGCCGTCGGGTGACACGCGCGGGACGCTTGCCCCGGTGGTCCCGGGGAATGGTCGGGTGTCGTCGGTGAGCAGGCTGCGATACCAGAGCAAGGCCACCGAGTCAGGCTGCAGGGCGACGTACACGGCGAAGTCGCCGGTGGGGGCAATCGACACGGTCCGGCCGACTGCGCCGTAGGTCGCGTAGCTCGAGCTCGTGTTGATGAAGGAGACTCGGGCGCTGTCGGGTGTCGCGACGTCGTAGACAGCAGGGCCGGCGCTCGCCGTGGTACCGCCACGCCGGCCCAGGAGCCAGCCACCCGCGAGGCACAGGGCGGCCAGCGTCACCCCCGCGACGACGTAGCCGCGCCGCTGCCCGGGGCTGGGGGCCACCGGTCGCGCGGCCGAGCGGGTCGTCGCGCGCGCCGTCGTGCCGCCCGCCAGAGCCGCGGCAAATTCTGCAGCAGTGGCGAAGCGGTCGGCCGGGAGCTTCTCGAGCGCGGTCAGGACCGCGTCCTCGACCGCCTCGGAGATGGTGCTGCGCGTGCGCGAGAGCCCCGACGGCTTTTCGGTGAGCACCTTGGCCACGATCGCCTGCGCGGTGGAGCCGGTGAAGGGCGGGTCACCGATCAACATCTCGTAGGTGACGCAGCCGAGGGCATAGACGTCGGAGCGCGCGCTGATCTCGCGCTCGCCCATCGCCTGCTCGGGACTCATGTAATGGGGCGTGCCGAGGGACATCCCGGTCTCGGTCATCCGGGAGCCACCGGCCCTGCTCGCGGCGAGGGCGATGCCGAAGTCGGCGACCAATGCCTGCCCTTCGTGCAGCAGGATGTTCTCGGGCTTGATGTCGCGATGGATCACGCCGCGCCGGTGGGCGTAGTCCAGCGCCGACGCCACCTCGCTCGCGATCCGCACCGCCTCGCCGATCGGCAGCTGCTTCTCGCGGTCAAGCCGGTCGCGCAGTGTCTCGCCCTCGATGAAGGGCATCACATAGAAGAGGTAGGGGCGAGGCATGCCTCGCCCCTCGTCGTCCCCAGCGGTGCCCGAATCGAAGAGCGGCAGGATGTGCGGATGCTGCAGGTTCGCGGTGGTCTTGATCTCGGTGAGGAAGCGATCGGCCCCGATCACGGCAGCGAGTTCGGGGCGCAGCACCTTGATGGCGACATCGCGGTCGTGCTTGAGGTCGCGCGCGAGATAGACGGTGGCCATGCCGCCGGCGCCGAGCTCGCGCTCGATGGTGTAGCGGTCGGCGAGGGCCGTGATGAGTCGATCTGGCGCGCTCACGCTCAGGGCGTCCGGGCCGCAGGACGAGCCAGTCCGGCGTTGGCCGCTGGCAGCGCATAGGTCCACGGTTGGGTCGGCAGCTTCCGCACGCGCGGATAGATCTCGTCGAGCGTGTTGCCGTCGTAGAGGCGGCCACCAACCATCACCATGCCCACCGAATTGCTGTTGCGGATGTTGACCAGCGGGTCGCGATCGAGGACGATCAGGTCCGCCAGCTTGCCGACTTCGAGCGAGCCGATGTCGGTGCCCAGTCCGATCGCCTCGGCGCCGACGATCGTGGCGGCACGCAAGGCATCGTGCGTCGGCAGGCCGCCGCTTTGCAGCAGCCACAGTTCCCAGTGCATGCCCAGGCCCTGCAGCTGGCCGTGGCTCCCGACACCGATCTTGCCGCCCGCCGCCACGGCCTTCGCCACGTCCTCGGCGTGCTGCCACATGGCGTACTCCTCACGGACAGCGAAGCCCGCCGGGCCAGGCGCGTTCCCCGTGCCGCGGCGGCGGATCTTGGAGGCCAGGTCGATCGGATGCGAGAAGCGGCGCAACTTGGCGTCGTTCACGAGGTCCTCGGTCTGATAGAACCACCCCTCACCGAACGGACCGCCATACTCGACAATCAGCGTCGGCGAGTTGGTCGTGCCGGTCGCGGCATACCACTCGAAGAGATCGCGGTACTTGGGCGTGATCGGCAGGGTGTGCTCGATGCCGGGGTAGCCGTCGATGCCGTGCGTCAGGTTGAGCTTCTGGTCGAGGCCACCTTCGGTGGTCGGCATGATCCCCTGCTCCTTCGCCGCCTGGATGATCCACTGCCGCTGCTGGCGGTTGCCGCTCATGTACATCTTGAGCGTCTTGGTGTCGTAGTAGGTCGAGTAGCGCTTCATCACCTGCCGCGCGTGCTCGAGGTCGCGCACCCCTTCGGCCGAGAAGACGCCGGGGCCGGTGGTGTAGATGCGCGGCCCGATCATCTCGCCGGTGGCGACGCGGTCGCCGTAGGTGAGGAAGTCGGTGGTGGCGGTCTGCGGATCCCGCGTGGTCGTGGTGCCGTAGGCCAGCGTGGCGAGGTACTGCCAGGTCTGGGTGTTGTGGACGCCAGGCGTGAGCCACTGCGGGTGATAGTGGGTGTCCACCATGCCCGGCATGATCACCTTGCCGGCGACGTCGATCACGCGGGCACCGTCGGGAATGGCGACCGTCCCGCGGGCGCCGATGGCGACGATGCGGTCGTCGCGAATCACGAGGTCGGCGTTCTCGATGATCTCGTGATCGCGCATGGTGATCGCCTTGGCACCGCGCAGCGCCACCACACCCCGGGCCTTGTCGCGGGTGGCCTTGACGGACACGCGCTGCTCGGCGGCGTGGTACCCCGGCTTGATCTTGGTGGTGGTATCGGCCTTGGCGAGCGAATCGGCCCGCGCCAGCGAATCCTTCTTGGTGGTGTCGGCACGGAGCAGGGCGATGCGACGCGCGTCCACCGCGAGCGAATCATCCACGACCTGGGCGCGGTCAAGGTCGTAGGTCCAGACGGCATTGCCGAGGCCCCACACCACCCGACGACCGTCACCGCTCCACGCAGGGAATTCGCCACCGACCTCGTTCAGTTTGCGCACCGGGACCGCCGCGCTGGCCGGCGACGCCACCGACACGCTCGGCGCGGCAGCACCGGCCGGCGGAACGGTGACCACGTACAGGTCCATGCCGACCACCGCCAGCGCCTGACCACCCTTGGGCGACATGAGAATCAGTGAGGCCGAGGGAGGCGTCGGGTTGCTCTCGAGGTCGTCGTTCTCCCAGTGCGATTGCATCGGGGTCCCCGCCGCCGCGTCATACGCCTTGGGCGGACGTGGTGCCGCCGGGCGCGCGCCGCGGCCACCGACGAGCCGCGCGGCCTGCGCGTCGAGTCCGGCGTCGAGTGTCATCCCGCCACCTGCGCCCGGAGGCATCGGGCCGGTGACCTTGAGGTGGGTCTTGAGGTCGGTGCCGTCCCAGCGAAACGAGACCAATCCGGCGCTGCCCCCCGAGGCGAAGATCCGGTCGCGATCGGTGCTGAAGTGCGGATTGCTGAGGCCGCCGGTCGGCATGATCATCGTGGCGGCGCCGCCAGTGGCGGGGAACCAGACGAATTCGGCGGCCGTCGGTCCGAAGAAGGCCCCGCCAGCTTCCTGCATTTCACGAGCGGCAGCGCGGGTGGCGACGATCCGGTCCCCGGCGGGCGACCAGGCCAGATCGGTGTAGTAGCCACCGCTGGTGATCGGTTGCGTCGTCCAGGCACCACGGGCGCCGAGCGTGGCGCGCACCACGCCACCGCCCTCGGCATCGGACCACGTGGTCCAGGCCAGCGCACGGGAATCTGGCGACCAGGTCGGCATGAACTCGCCCACGGTTGCCGTGCTCACCCGGCGCGGCGTGCCGTTGGGGAGATCCATCACGTAGATCTTGTCGAGCGACGAGAACGCGAGCTTGGTGCCATCGGGCGACGGGGCGAGGTCGCGGCTCTGATGTGCGGTGAACGTGGCGGTCGTGTCCACGCGGTAGGCGAACTTCACCTCGGGGCCCATCTCGAGGGCCACGTCGGCCTCGAACGGGATCTTGGCCGGCGCGGTGCCATCCACCGGCACGCGCCAGATGCCACCACCGTAGGTCACGACCACGGCACGCGAATCGGGGGTGAATGAGTAGCCGGGGTATGCATCCATCGGCGCGCGGGATTCGGTGTCATCGCGCTGCACCGGGAACGCGAGCCACGATTCCTCTTGCGTCTCGAGGTTCCGGAGCCGAAGGCCGGTCTTGGTCTCGAAGCGGGTGGCATAGACCAGGTACTTGCCGTCGGGCGAAAGCGTTGGTCGGAAGGCCGAGCCGAAGCGGGTGGACATCTGCGCCGTGCGGCCGTTGTCGCGGTCCCAGGTGTACAGTTGGTACTGCGGCCCGACGGCATTGTATTGCCAGTCGCCGGTGCGTGCCGCGAACCAGAGGAAGCGCGGGTCCTTGCCGTAGGCGGCACCGAGCATCTTGAGCGTTGCCGGTGGGGCAGGCGTCGCGGAGAGTGCCACGCCGGTCCCGCCCTTGACGTTGTACATCCAGAGCTTCGCCGCGCCGCCGAGCTGTCCCGACTTGGACGCGACGACGTAGTCGCCATCGGGGGTCCACTCCGGCGAGACGTAGAGGTTGTTGTTCCCCTTGGTCAGCTGCGTGGTGTCCTTGCCGTCGAGCGAGAGCATCCAGACATTTTCCCCGCCGCTCCGATCGGAGACGAAGACCACGCGCTTCCCGTCGGGCGAGAAGCGCGGCTGCACGTCGTACGCCATGCCGCTGGTGATCCGCGTCGCCTTGCCGCCGGTGATCGGCAGCGTGTACAGATCGCCGAGGAGATCGAAGACGATCGTCTGGCCATCGGGCGAGACATCGAGCGAGAGCCACGTCCCCTCGGTCGCCGTGAAGCGATGGGTGCGCGCGGTTTTGAGCGGGAGGGTGACGGCGGCGCTCGCGGCGGCAGTGCCGGCGCTTCCCTGCGCGGCGAGCCGCTCGGCGGAGGTCACGGCCAGCGTGGCGCACACCAGCGTGAGCAGGGTCGTGGGACGAGGCGTCATGGGCATCTGGCGTTCCGGGGTGTGATGGGTGCGCGGGGGACACCCAGGGTCAAGAGGCGAACTCAGGCCGGCGCGCGTCCGGCGAGGATGGTGATGTTGTCGCTGCCGCCGCGGCTGAGCGCAAGTTCGAGCAACTCGCGGCACAACTGCTCCGACGAAGTCATCCGGTCGAGATGCTCGGCCAACTCCGCATCGGTGACGTGCTTGGTGAGGCCGTCGCTGCAGAGCAGGATGACGGAACGGCGGTCGCGGATGTCGAATCGCGACACGTCGGGCTCCGCCTGGTCGCCGCCGATCGCGCTCACCAGGACGTTGTTGAGCGGCGAGCGGGTCACCTTCTCGCGGCTCAGCACACCCTGATCGACGAGCGCCTGCGCCATCGTCTGGTCCTTGGTGACCTGGGCGATCTCGCCCGAGAGGTAGCGATAGCAGCGCGAGTCGCCGACCTGCACCACGTAGACCCACGGCCAGATGATGATGGCCAGGGTGAGCGTCGTCGCCATCTTCGACCCGTCGCCATGGGCCGCCGCCTCGGCGCGCACCGCGGCATGGGCCTGGAACGCCGCCGAGCGGAGTGCCGCCTCGAACTCGCCGTCGTGCGCGCCGCCTGCGAGGTGGTAGCAGCGCAGCGACGACGACACGTAACCCATGATCGCCTCGACGGCGAGTTGGCTGGCTTCCGCACCGCCGGCCACGCCGCCGACGCCATCGGCCACCATCATCAACGTCGCGACGCGCTCACCACGGAGCGGCAACTGCTCGGCGCCGGCGAGCGAGGTGGCGTGCAGCACCACCTGCGGATGGATGGTGGCGAGGAGGAACTGGTCCTGGTTGTCGCGCCGGACCTTGCCCGCGTGCGTGAGCCCGAAGAGGTCGAGTTCGTCGTCGCGCGGACGCTCCGACTCGGTCGTGGTGCTGAAGGCGGTGATCATCCGCGCGGCCGGTCCATGCCGCCGGAGACGATCCGCTTGAAGCGCTCGTTGTTCTTGAGCGGCGTGAACATCGGGTCGGCCTTGAGGTAGCCGCGGGTCACGAACGACTGCCGCGTGAGGATGTCCTCGATGCCGTCCAGGGCCGCCTCCTGTTCGCCGAGGGCGAGATGCATCCGGATGGCCTGCAGGCGCACGTACGTCTCATTGGTCCCGCTCCCCTTCGGGGCGTCGGCAACCGCCTGTGTCATCTCCTTGTTCGCGTCAGCCCCGCGGCCCACATAGGCCAGGCTCACCGCGTACAGACCGCGCAACTGCGGATCCTTCGGCGAGGCATCGACCTGCTGCTTGGCAGTGGCGAGCGAGGAGTCGGCGTAGGCCTTGGCGCGCTTGAGGTCGCCTTGCTGGTGGGCGGCGGTCGCCAGGGACTGCCCCCACCAGGCGATGTCGTTGTCATACGCCGCCGGCGTCATCCGGAAGAGGAGCTCACGCTCCTTGTCGCCGAGGACGTACGCAAGCTCCTGATAGCCGGCGAAGTAAGTAATCAGCTCGACGGCAGGGACGCGCTTGAGCACGTCGGCCACCACCTTCTGGGCGCCGGCGAAGTCACCGGCGCTCAGGTGGGCGAAGGCTGCCCACTGGATGACGTCGTATCCCTTCGGTTCGAGTGCGAGCAGTTCGGCGCTGGTGACCAGCGCCTCTTCCGTCCGCCCCAGATAGATCTGCGCCTGGATGAGTCGGTTCAGGACGCCAACCGATCGCGGGTCGATCTGCCGCGCCTTGGAGAGCTTTTCGAACATCGCCTGATAGTTGCCATCGTCGAGGTCGTACCCGGCGGCGGTATTCAGCGCCCAGATGCTCTTCGGGTCGAGCGCCAGCGCTCGCTCGGTCTCCTGGCGCGCGCGTGGCAGGTCACGGACCACGTTCGCGTAGTAATTGGCCGCGATCAGGTGGGCGCCGGCCGAGTCCGGGGCCAGGCGCACCAGCCGATCGAGCGCCTCCTTGGCACGCCGGGCCACGGCCGCATCGCGGCTCCCGTCGCTGTAGAGCACCGAAAGGTTCCAGGCCAACCCGGCCCACGCCCGCGTAAACAGGGAGTCGAGTGCCACGGCCTGTTCGTACAACGTCGCGCGGGCCCGCGCGCCGCCGGTGCCGATGATCCGCACACCCTGCGCCTTCAGGTAGAGATCGTACGCCTCGGGGTTCTTCGTCAGCGTGCTCGCGAGCGCGTCGGTCGCGGCCTGGCCGAGCACGGTGCCGAGGGCGCCGGTGACGCGGGTGGCGATCTGCCCCTGGATGGTGAAGGCGTCTGCCATCGGGGCATCGAAGGTGTCGCGCCAGGTGACCTTGCCGGTGGCGCCATCAACGAGCTCAGTGGCGACGCGCACCTGCCGTGTGCCATCGGCGCCGCTGGCGTAGCGCACCTTGCCGCGCAGCACCTGATCGACGCGGAGTTCCTTGGCGATCTCCACGTCGGTCTTGGGCGAGGCGCGGTACTGGTCGGCGCTCGCAGACGCCGTCACCGTCAGCTTGGGGACGTGCGAGAGTTTGTCGCGCAGCTCATCCACCAGTCCGTCGGCGAAGTAGGCATCGTCGGCCGTGCCCTGGTTCTCGAACGGCAGCACCGCAAGCGTCTTCTCGGCCGTGCTCGCCGCCGCACCACCCTTGCCGCCGAGCAGCTTGGAGCCGGCCACGCCCGCGGCGAGCAGCACCAGCGCGGCGACGGCGAGCTGCCATGGCCGGACACCGCGCGCCGGGGTGGCCGCCACGACCTCGCCCGACGGCGTGCGCACCTGGTCCTCGGCGCTGTTCAGCGCCGTGACGAACTCCGCGCCGGTCGAGTAGCGGTCGGCGGCGGTCTTGGCGAGCGCCTTCATCACCGTGGTGTTCACGGCGGCGGGGAGCGAGGTGCGGGTCTGGTCGAGCGGACGCGGATTCTCGGTGAGCGAGCGCGCCAGGATGGCCTGCACCGTCGGGCCGGTGAACGGCGGTTCGCCCGCGAGCATCTCGTAGAGGACGCAGCCGAGGGCGTAGATGTCGGTGCGGCCATCGATGTCGGTGGCACCAGTGGCCTGCTCGGGGGACATGTAGACCGGGGTGCCGATCGCGAGGCCGGTCTGCGTCAGCGCCTCGCCGCTGCTTTCCATCGCGCGCGCGATGCCGAAGTCGGCGACCAGCGCGTGCCCGGCACTGAGCAGGATGTTGGCCGGCTTGATGTCGCGATGGACGATGCCCCGCGCATGCGCGTACGCCAGCGCTTCGGCGACCTCGCGCGCGAGCCGCAGCGCCTCGAGCGCCGGCATCTGCTTGTCGCGCGCCATCCGCTCGGGGAGCGACTCGCCCTCGACCAGCGGCATGACATAGTAGAGGAAGCCGTCGGCCTCGCCCGAGTCGTACACCGGGAGGATGTTCGGGTGCGAGAGCTTGGCGGCGATCTCGACTTCGCGCAGGAATCTGTCGGCGCCCATGGACGCCGAGAGTTCGGGGCGCATCACCTTGATGGCGACCTGGCGACGGTGCTTGAGGTCTTCGGCGACGTAGACGGTGGCCATGCCGCCGCGACCGAGCTCGCGCTCGATCCGGTAGCGGTCAGCCAATGCGGCGATCAGACGGGCTGGTGCGCTCACGCGCCTCGCTCGGGTCCGGAGGGATTCAATTGTATCGGGAACCCGGGAAATCTACTGCCGGAACGGGGGTGGCGGAACGGGAGGGCGGCGCAGATTGGGGTCTATGCCAATGGGTGTGACCAGCGGAGTCCGGGGAACCGCGCGAAGTCTCGGTCGGTGGTGATGAACTCGCATCCGGATTCGATCGCCAGCGCCGCCAACCAGGCGTCGGGGATCAAGTTGCCTTTTGCCCCGACCTCGCGACAGAGTCGCTGGAAGATCTCCCAATGCCTCACGCCGGGCGTGATCATGACGGCGTTGGGCTGGCTGCGGAACGCATTCGCGAAGCCAATGGCGGCCTCGATTGGTGCCGGCGGATGGAAGATCCGCGGGTGCGTCGCAATCCGGAGGAAGCCGCTCAACACCTGATCGGACACGGCGTAGGCCTCGTCCGACCGGACCAATCGGTCGAGCCACGATCGATGCAGGGCGTGCTCCGGTGCGCTTTCCCGAAAGGCGTACACGAGCACGTTCACGTCAACCAGTCGCAGGGGAATCCTCCTCGTCCATCAATTCGAGGAGCGCCGCGGTGTCGTCGAGATCGACACCGGGAGCCAGGGTTCCTCCGGCGAACGTCGGCAACGGCGTTCGCCCGCCCTCGACGGAGTCGGAGCGGGTGGTAGTCTGTGCCTCGAGTGCTTCCAATCCGCGACGGAGGATGTCCGACTTGGTCGTCCCAAGTCGCTCGGTGAGGCGCTCCAGGCGCTCCCGATCTGGTGGCTGCAGGTAGACCTGTACCGGCTCCGCCACCCGGGGCGCGGGTTTCTTGTCATCATGACGATACTTCATGAAATCATGATATTGAACGGCGCTCGGGCTGTCAACTCTGCGACGAGTCCCTACCGCTTCAGCCGCGCCGCCAGGTCGGCGAACCAGTTCCGGACCAGGATCACCGTCGGCCGGGCCGTGCCGACCCCGGTTGCCCGCTGCCGCGAAAAGAGGAAGCTCTTGCCGTCGGGGGAGACGGCGAAGGAGGAGTGGAAGAGGTCGAGGTTGTAGCCGTTGGTGTCGAAGAGGGGGCGGAGCTGGACCACCTCGAAGCCGGCGGTGGTGAGCAGCTCGGCGGCGACCAGCTTGTTGGATGCGCTGATGAAGTAGAGCTCCTTGCTGTCCGGGGACCAGACCGGCGACATCCCGCCGCCGTTCGAGACCTGCCACCGCCCGCCGTTTGTGGCGGGGAAGGGGCGCACGTAGATCTCGTTCGCCCCCGATTCGTCGGAGATGTACGCCAGCCAGCGGCCATCCGGCGAGAGCGCCGGGTGCATCTCGGTGAACTTCGAGGCTACCAGCGGCACCGGCGTCGAGTCGCCGCTGGTGCGGACGCCGACGAGGTCGCCGGCGCCGGCGGTGCCGTTGTCGGTGCGGAGCACCAGCCACTGGCCGTCATTCGACCAGATGACCTCCTGAATCGGGCGATCGATCCGGGCCAGGCGCCGCTCCCCACCACTGCCGTCGGCCGCGATGCCATACACACCGCCGCCATTCAGCGAGTCGCGAACGAAGGCGACGGTCTTGCCATCGGGTGACCAGGTGGGGCGTCGGTCCTGCCCGCCGAAGGAGAGCCGTGAGAACGCGCCGGCGTCGAGCTGCTTGAGATAGATCGAGAGGCCGCCACCGGTGGTGCCGGTGCCGACCGCGGCCCGACGGCCATCGGCCGAGAGCGCGAACGAATTGAAGACGCCGGACCAGCTGGTGTCGATCCGCGTGGCGACTCCCTGCCGATCAACGCGGACGAATTCCGAGGTGCCGGTCCCCGCCTTGCCCCGCGCGAAGAGCAGGGTCCCGCTCCGCGAGATGGCGAGCATCGGCACGGTGCGGAAGAGCGCATGGATCGTGGTGCCGTCGAGTACGGCGGTGGCCGGTCCGGTGATCGTCAGCTTGTCGAGGTCGAACGGCGCCACCATCGCGGTGAAGTCGGTCCGGACGTAGAGCAGGTTGCCGCTCGGGAGGTACCACGCCTTCATGACGTCGGGGAGGAGCCTGGTGAGCTTGCTCGTCTTCAGGTCGATGACGCTCATCGTGCTGGTGGCGCAGTTCGAGGTGCAGACCGCCGCGAGCACACCGCGCGCGTCGGGGAGCGCGGTGACGTTGAGCAGGCCGAAGCCCCGGAGGGCGGTGTCCGCGAAGGCGACGGTATAGCCACCACCGGCGGCGCTCACGCGACGGAGTTCCGAGCCAGAAGGTGACGGATAGATGATGGTGTTGTCGTCGAGCCAGGCGAGACCGTACTCCTGCGAGGCGGCCGAGTCGGCGAGTATCATGGAGGCGCCGCCATCAAGCCGCACCTTCTTGAGCTGCCGATCGGCGGTGAAGGCGATCCACTGGCCGTCCGGCGAGAAGGCGGGCGTGGCGCCGCGCTCGGTGCCGGGAATGGCGGCCGCTTCGAGGCGGTCGGCACGCTTGAGCCAGATCGGACTGTTCTGGATGCTCTTGCGGAACAGGATGTTCTCGCCGGTCGGCGAGATGGCGAGCATCGAGCCGGGCTGGTCAAACTCGAGCGAGTCGCTGACGACGATCGTCTGCCAGTTGGGTGCCTCGACGGGTGCGGGGCGGAACCACGCGAACGCTGCGGCCGCGAGCGAGAGCACCGTCACGCCGCCGAGCAGCGCAACGGCGCGGTTGCTGCGCGGCGTGGCCGCCATGGCGCGGGTGCGCGAGGTCGCGGCGGTCGCGAGGGTCGGGTTGACCAGTGCGGCGGCGAATTCGGCGGCGGTGGCGAAGCGATCGGCGGGGAGCTTCTCGAGCGCGCGCAGCACCGCCGCCTCGACGGACTCGGGGACCGCCTTTCGCTGCGAGCCGATCGCGCGTGGTTCCTCGGTGATCAGGCGCGCGACGATCGCCTGCACGGTGGGGCCGGTGAAGGGGGCTTCACCCACGAGCATTTCATATGTCACCGCGGCGAGCGCGTAGATGTCGCTGCGGGCGTCGATCTGCTTCTCGCCCATCGCCTGCTCGGGACTCATGTACTGCGGCGTCCCGAGACTGAGGCCGGTCTGCGTCATCCGCTGGCCGCCGGCGGACTGCACGGCGAGGGCGATGCCGAAGTCGGCCACCAGCGCGTGCCCGCCCTGCAGCAGGATGTTCTCGGGCTTGATGTCGCGGTGGATCACGCCGTGTTCGTGGGCGTACTGGAGCGCGTCGGCGACTTCGCGCGCGGTGCGAATCGCTTCTTCCACCGGAAGCTGACGATCACGCTCGAGGCGTGCGCGCAGCGTCTCGCCGGTGACCAGCGGCATCACGTAGTAGAGCAGGCCGTCGGCCTCACCCGAGTCGAGCAGCGGCAGGATGTGCGGATGCTGCAGGCGGGCCGTGGTGCGAATCTCGGAAAGAAAGCGCTCGCCACCCAGCGCCGCGCCCAGGTCGGGGTGCAGCACCTTGATCGCGACGTCGCGATCGTGCTTGAGGTCGTGCGCGAGGTAGACGGTGGCCATGCCGCCCTGGCCGAGCTCGCGCTCGAGGCGATAGCGGTCGGCGAGGGCGGCGGTGAGGCGGGCGTGGGTGCTCATGGTTTGGCCGCGGGGCGCACGCGCTCGAAGAGGTATTTGCCGGGATAATCGGGATGGCGACGGATGCCGGGGAAGGTCAACTCCAGCCGTCCGTCCTTGAGCAGGCGGAAGCGGCGCTGCGTGTCGCGGCCCGTCACGCGGCCACGTTCGAGCACGAGTGCGTCTTTTTTCCACTCCGCGCGCGTGCGATACAACGCCGTCCCGACGGCTTCCTGTCGGGCGAGCCCATCGACGGTCCACCACATCGCCGACGCCCCGTCGGCGAAGATCGTCACGGTCGAATCCTCGACCGCGAAGGCGATCGAATCGCGCGGGTTCGTCTCGACCCAGAGTGGATACGCGTCGCTGGCACGCGGCGGCACCGGAAACGGACCGGGGGCCCAGCGGATCTGGTCCACGGGCACGAGCGGCTGCTGGGCGATCGGCAGGTCGGGGCCAGTGCGGGGCGCGCGGGTCGTGTCGTACGCCGGATGCTTCGAGACCAGGTACCAGGTGCCGGCCAGCGTGCGCAGCGTCGGTGTGGGGGCCGACTGGCCAACGGCGTTGGACGCCGGTGCGAAGGCGACGACGACGAACGCCACCACAAGGCGCAAGAGGATCGGGCGACTGGAGTGACGGGCACGCACGCTCACAGGAGCTCTCGGGTCGCAGGGGCAATTGTGATGGGAAGCCTCGAAAGATACGGCCAATCCGCCGATCGGGCGAAACACGACCTACGACCTACGACTTACGACTTACGACCTCTAACGACCAACGCCTAACACCTCACCCATCCGCCAACCCCACCC
Source organism: Gemmatimonadota bacterium (assembly GCA_016720805.1). Classification (NCBI taxonomy): domain Bacteria; kingdom Pseudomonadati; phylum Gemmatimonadota; species Gemmatimonadota bacterium. Next base: position 97,699 of record JADKJZ010000003.1, read on the forward strand.
GCACCACCATCGGCCAATACCGCGGGTCGTGCCGGATCGGGTCGAGCCGCGGATGCATCCGCAGCCAGATCACCCCCGACGCCTTCTCGGCGATCGCCGTCTCGAGCCAGGCGAAGGCCTCGTCGACGTCGCCGAGCGAGGCGTGCACGGCGGCGATCCCCCACGCCGAGACGACGCGGCTGCTCCTGGCGGCCGTGAGCTCAGCGAGGATGCGCCGCGCCTCGGCGGTGTTGCCGGCGGCGGCTTCGAGATGGGCGAGCCCGAATGACGGACCGGCAATGCCGCCCGCGAGCTTGCGCCCCTCCTCGTAGGCGGCGCGCGCCTCGTCGAAGCGGCCCAGCGCCTCGAGACTGCGCGCCATGTCGGTGTGGGCACCGTCGAAGCGCGGGTCGAGCTCGATCGCCATGCGATACTGGAAGACCGACTTCTGGTACTCGCGCGCATAGTAGAGCGCGTCGCCGAGCACCGTGCGGATGATCGACGAGAGCGGGTCGAGTTCGATCGAGCGAGTCGCCGCGGCCACCGCCTCGTCGATCCTCCCGAAGGCACAGAAGGATCGCGACAGCATGTTGTGTGCGAAGGCATGGCCCGGATTGAGTTCGACGGCCTTCTGCAGCATCGCCATGCCACCCGCTGCGTCGCCGCTCATCGAGGCGATGAAGCCGAGCGAGGTCCAGGCGTCGGCCAACTTCGGGTCGAGCTCACGCGCCCGTTCCGCCGCCGACCACGCCTCCGCCCCCGCTTCCGCCGGCGACGCCATGCCGCGCCCGACACGGAGCACCTGGCAGTCGGCCAGTGCCGACCAGGCCGCGGCGTAGCTGGGGTCGAGTTCGAGGGCGCGCCGTGCATAGCGCAGCGCCAACTCCACCGCGTCCTTGGTGCCCGCAAACATCGAATGTCGCGCCTTGAGCACTTCAAGGTGCGCCTCGGCGTTGACCACCTGCCGTCGCGCGAGGTGACCGGCCTCCTCGGGAGTGAGCTGCACGGCGACTTCTCTGGCCACGGTCTCGGCCACATCGCTCTGCAAGGCGAGCACGTCGTCGAGCTGACGATCGTAGCGATCGGCCCAGAGCGTCTGGTCGCTCCGCGCGGCGACGAGCTGCACGCTCACGCGCACGCGGGCGCCCACAAGATGGGCCGACCCTTCGAGCACGGCGTCGACATTCAGCTCGCGCGCGATCTCGGGGAGCGTCTTGGTGCTCCCCTTGTACTGCATCGCCGAGGTGCGCGAGATGACCCGCAGCGCCTTGATCCGCGAGAGGTCGGAGATGATCGCTTCGGTGAGGCCGTCGGCGAAGTACTCCTGCGACGGGTCGCCGGAGACGTTGCGGAGCGGGAGGACGGCGATCGCGCGGATGGTGTCGCGCGCGGGCACGGCCACGGGACCCGACGACGGTCCGCTGCCGAGCGAGCGGAGTGCGGCGGCCACGGCGGTCGCGGTGGCGGGGCGCCGCGCGGGGTCCTTGCTCAGGCAGGCGTCGATCAACTCGTCGAGTGCGGCGGGGGCATCGGCGCGTAGCGAGCGGACGGCGGGCGGGGCGCTGCCGAAGATCTCGAACATCAGCGCCTCGGGGCGCTCCTTGAGGAACGGTCGCCGGCCCGTGGCCATCTCGAAGAGCATCACGCCGAGGGCGTAGATGTCGGTGCGACTGTCGTCGGCGTCGCCGGTGAGCTGTTCGGGCGCCATGTAGGGGAGCGAGCCGATCAGCATCCCGGTCTGCGTGAGCTTGCTGGCCTCGCCGTGGCTGCCCATGAGCCGGGCGATGCCGAAGTCGAGGATCTTCGGCGCCCCAGCTGGCGTGAGGACGATGTTCGCCGGCTTGAGGTCGCGGTGGAGGATGCCGCACTGGTGCGCCTCGGCGATCGCATCGGCGATGGCGGCGCCGATTTGGGCGACCTCGTCAATCGGCAGCGGACCGGAAGCGAGCCGCGTCTCGAGCGAGCCGCCGCTCACGAGCTCCATCACCAGGAAGGCGGTGCCGTCCTGGGCATCGAAGTCGTAGATCGTCGCGACGCCGGGGTGCGAGAGCCGCGACAGCGCCAGTGCCTCGCGGCGGAAGCGCTCGGTGGTGGTGGCATCGGCCGCGGTCCCCGGGGCGAGCAGCTTGATGGCGACTTCGCGATCGAGGTTGGCGTCGTGGGCGCGCCATACTTCGCCCATCCCGCCCGCGCCGAGGCGATCGAGCAGGCGGTAGCGGCCGAGGGTGGTGCCGAGGGCGGTGAGGCGGTTGCTCATGGATGGCTCCTCGCCGCGAGCTCGGGGCGGTAACAGTCGCGCAGTGCTGTGGCGAGACGATCGGAGACGCTCAGGGAGCCTTCCGGAAACGGGAGCCGAATTGTCGGGGGGAACGCGTGAAGTTACTGCCGGATCAGAGGTTGGGGAACCGGGAGGACGATGATCGATGATCGATGATCGATCATCGAAGTCACGTCTTGAACCCCAGCGCCTCCGCCACCGCCCGCTGTCGATCGTCCAATGTCAAAAAGGTGAGTTCGGAGGGGTCCGGTGCGAGGGAGAGCGCCGTGGCGAGGTGCCACGCATCGGCGCCGCGGACGTAGCCCGCCTTGAAGACCCGCTCGAGTTCCTCGCTGAGGGTGCGATCCTGGAAGATCCACTGGACCAGCTCGAGCTCCGCGAGGTTGGGTTCGACCTGCTCGCGACGCAGGGCGCTGCGCCATTCCGCCTCGAGTAGGGGGGAGGCGTACAACTCGAAGCTGGTCAGGGCGTCTCGAAATCGCTCCGCGCCCGGCTGGCTGAATCGGATCGCGACCACGACAGAGGTGTCCAGGTAGGCCAACATCAGTCGCGATCGTCCAGGAATCGCTGCAGCGCACCCTCGCGATACTCCCCGATCGGGAAGGCCCGGGGGTCGTCGGGCGTCGTCCGCGCCGGCGTGATCAACCCCTTGGCGCGCAGTTCCGCGACCCGTGCCGCCAGCGTCGTCGCCTTCGGTTTCGGCTCGATCGGCCGCAGCTCGGCGACCGGCTGCCCATGGACCGTGATAACAAAGCTCCGCCCCTCGCGGACCTGGCGGACCAGCGCCGAGAGCTTCGCCTTGGCGTCGTAGATGGAATATTCTTCTGGCATGGGGTATAATCTGGTCAGACTAGTCAGACTAGTCAATGTTACAAGATTCTGCGTAAGTCATTTCTGGGGCGTAGATTGAATCCATTCGCACGTAACCTGTAACCTGTGACCTGTAACCAACTGCCGGTCGCTGGTCACAGGTCACAGGTCACTGGTCACTGGTCACTGGTCACTGGTTACAGGTCACAGCTCACCGTTCACAGCCACCCGAGCTCCCCATGCGCCTCCTCCCAGCCCTGCTCCTCCTCGCCGCCCCGCTCGCCGCCCAGTCCGGTGGCATCGTCCCGCCCGGCATGCTCTGGGAAAAGGGGTTCCGCGCCTGGGACGCCGGCCGCTACATCGAGGCAACCGACGCGCTCCGTTCACTCCTGGTGCCCGGGGTGGCGCGGCCGTGGATCGACTCGGTGGCGGTGCTCACGGGCGAGCGCTTCGAGACGGTGGAACTGACCCCCGACGGCGGGAGGCCGATCTGGTCCGCCGACGGTCAGACGATCGCCTACGAGAGTGGACTCCCCGCCGTACGCGTCACCCGGGTAGTGCGCCGGAGCGCTCCCACGAAAGTCCTCCTCGAGGTGGTGGGGAGCGGCGCCGCGCTCTCGCCAACCGGAGCGCTGGTGGCGTGGATCGCGCCCACCACGTTGAATCGCGTCCCCCTGGGCATCAAGGAGGTCGCCACCGGACGCGAGCTGCCGATTACCGGCCTGGGCGAGTGGCTGCCGACCGGCGCCACCTTCGGCACCGACGACGCCACGCTCTTCGTGGTGGTCTCGCGCGCCTCGGACGGGACGCGCAACGACATCCTCCGCCTGACGCGCACCGGCGACAGCTTCGCGGTGCAAGGCATCGTCGCACCGACGGCAGGCTTCAAGGGCGTGCCCGTGGCGCTCCCCGGCGGGCGGTTCCTGGCGTACCCTGTCCCGAGCGGCAATCCGGTGCGCCTCCCCGTCGGCCTCGCCGGACTCCGCGCCGCCGCACTCTTCGCGATCGTCGACCTGCAGGCCAACACGGTGCGACGGATCGAGGGCCGCGCGGCGACCATCTCGGCCGACGGCTCGATGATCGCGTGGGTCGAGGGGCGACTCGTCGTGCAGGGTGACATCGCCACCGAGGAGAACCGGCTGATGGCCGCACCGGTCGCCGGCGGCGGCGCCATGACGCTCTACAAGGGCATTCGTCGGATCGACGCGCCGGCGCTCTCTCCGGACGGCAGCCGGATCGCGTTTCAGATGATGCCGGTGCAGGACTGGGAGCTCTACACCCTCGACATTTCGCCAACCGCCTCCGCCACGCCGACGCGCATCACCCGCGAGATCCAGCACGACGTCCTCCCCCAGTGGCTCAGCCCGACGACCGTGATGGCCGTCATGGGGGAGCCGAGGCATCGCCGCTCCTATCGCTACGACACCGAGACGGGGGCGCGCACGCGGCTCTTCCACAACAACACCGTGCGCACCATCGCCCCCGAGTACGAGTGGCTGCCGACGCCTGACGGTACGGCACTGCTCACGGTCGCCGAGCGCGATGGCAACACCGTATCAGTGGAGCGCGGGCTCTACCTGACGGAGCTGAATCGGCTCGTCACGCGCGAGGCAGTCATCGCGCGGCTCGGCGCCGACCGTGCCGGCGAGGTGTCGCTGCGTGACCGTGGCATCGCCTCGTTTGCGCCGATTGCGGCCGAGGTGCGCGCCGTGACGACGCAGGTCGACGTCGGCCGCGTGTACAGCTACGAGAAGGCGCTCTTCGACTTCGATTCGAAGCACATCTCGCAGCCGGGCAACGCCAAGGCGATCGACTATCTCCTCGCGACCTACAAGAGCTTCGGCTACGATGCCCAGCCGCAGTGGTTCTCGCCGCAGGGCGCCCTCGGTGGGAAGACGGCGAACGTTCTCGCAGTGCTGAAGGGGACGGAGAATCCGGAGTTGGTGTACGTGGTGAGTTCGCACTTCGACTCGCGCGCCGAGGGGCCCGGGGCGGACGACAACACCTCGGGAACGGCGGCGCTGCTCGAAGCGGCGCGCGTGATGGCCAAGCACCCACAGCCGGCGACGATCGTCTTCGCCTCCTTCACCGGCGAGGAAGCGGGCCTGCTCGGCTCGCGCGAGTACGTTCGCCGCGCGGTGGCCGACTCGATCAAGCTCGTCGGCGCGCTCAACAACGACATGCTGGGGTGGGCCAACGACCATCACCTCGACAACACCATCCGCTACTCGAATCCCGGCATCCGCGACATCCAGCACGCCGCCGCCGCGCAATTCTCGGCGATGATCACCTACGACGCGCTCTACTACAAGAGCACGGATGCAGCCGCGTACTATGAGGCCTACGGTGACATCGTCGGCGGCATCGGTTCCTATCCCGTGCTCGGCAACCCGCACTACCACATGCCGCACGACATCCTCGAGGTCGAGAACCATCAGTTGATCGCGGAAGCAAGCAAGACGACGGTGGCGACGCTGATGCTGCTCGCGTCGAGCCCGTCGCGGCTCAAGAACCTTGCGGTGGCGAACGGCACCGCCACCTGGGCGAAGAGCCCCGAGAAGGGCATCATCGGCTACGTGGTGACGTGGGGCCCGGCCGATGCGCCAGAGAAGAACCGCCTCCGCGTCACCGCGCCGACGGCGCGGATTCCCGGACTGCGCGCGGGGATGGTGGTGCAGGTGAAGGCGGTGAATGCGAAGGGGTTGATGGGGTGGGATTGGGCAAGAGTCGTTGTGAAGCGGGAGTGAACGGTGAACGGTGAACGGGGAGCGGCCTGCGGCCGCGCAGGGTGAGACGTGAAAGGTGAAACGGCCTCGAAGGTTGGCTCCGTTTCACCTTTCACGTTTCACCATTCACGTCCCGTTCACCGTTCACCGTTCACCAAGCACCTCAATAGTTGTTCGGATACAGGAAGTAGCTGATCGTCGTCCCGTCCTCCATCTGCGCCTCGACCCAGACCAGGCCAAAGCGGTGATTGGCGTGGTAGACGAACTTGCGCACGCCGGCGAGGTGGGACTCCTGCTCCACCTTGATCGTCTTGATCATCAGCAGGCCGTACGCGAAGTCATCCGTCGTGGACACCTTCGTCACGGTCCGGGTGATGGTGCTCCCGTCGCTGAGCGTGGTGCGATAGGTGTCGCCCACCTTCGCGTCGTAGCGCACCAGCGTTTGCTGTTTCTTGTCGGCGTTGAAGAAGTCCTGGATCCCCTCCGAGGTGATCCGGAGCTTGATGTCGGTGCTGATCGCGCCGCCCGAGAGGAAGCCGGCGACCCAGCCGCCGGGGCCGGCGAGCGAGGTGGCCATCGCGTTCACCTTGGCCTGCAGCGCCGGGGCGTTGGCGAGATCCGCGGTCAGGTGGAGCGTCGTCAGGCCGCCGTTGTTGGCGGTCACGGTCAGCGAGCTGCCGACGTTGTAGTAGGTGCCGCTGAGGTTGACCGAGCCGGTCGGGATCGTGTTGCCGACGGCGCTGATCGCGAGATCGGTGTCGCCGCCGATCGGATCCGAGCCCGTGGGGCTGTCCTTACCGCACGCGACAAACAACCCGCCGACGACGGCGAGCGAGAGAAGTCGAGTCCTGGTCCACATAGCGCCTCCAAGTGAAGAGGAGGAGTGGGGGTGTCCTCCCAGCGGTGCGCTGAGTCCAAGCTATGGGCTGCCGGGTGCGGGAACCAGAGGGCGAGGCAGTCGGGATTCGCCGCGTTGCCGAGGCCGCGTGGGTCCTGCTATTCTTGGCGTCGGATCAGGCGTGGGTGTCGTAGTCCGCCAGAACGTTTCAAGGAGAAACTTCGTGCTCTATTATGTCGGAATGATCCTGGCCGGACTCGGCGCCGGGGTGCTGATCGGTGCGCTGACCTACGTGACCATCATGCTCGGTCTCGTCATCACTTCGATGTTCGCCTTCACGGCCGGCCCGATTCTGGACAAGGTCCTCAAGGACTGACCGGCGGATCGCCCTCCTCCTTGGCATCGCGCTCCGGCGTGGCCGCGATTCGGAGGGCGCCTTCCAGGTTGATCTTCACGCCGGCCAGCAGTTCCCGCAGCCCGCGCACCTTGACCTGCAGCCCTCCCGCGCGGCGCAGCATCATCCCCATGTAACCGAAGCCGTCGCCGATCGGGGTCAGGTTCAGGGAACCGGCCTGGGCCTTGAGTTCGTCGCACATCCGGCCGAGGCCGCGTACCTGGCTTTCGTCGGCCTGCATGGTGCTGATCATCTCGATGATCCGATTGGCCTTCTCGAGCTTCGGGGGGAGCGATTCGAGCCAGGCCAATTGGGCCTGCTGCCGTGCGGTGAGCTTGGCACCCATCACGAACTCCTGCGGGTTGAACCTTGGGGTCCTGCAATTCGTAGTCTCGACGGGCAGCGCGCCCGCCGTCCCCGACAAGATAGGGCCTCACGATGAAGATTTCGGACGTATCCATCTCCCGACCCGTACTGGCCACGATGGGCTCCCTCGCCCTCGTGCTCTTCGGCGTGCTCGGCTACCTGCGCCTGCCGGTGCGAGAACTCCCCGACATCGACCCGCCGATCGTCTCCGTGGAGACCTCGCTGCGGGGGGCCAATCCCCGGGTGATGGAGTCGTCGGTCACGGACGTGCTCGAGGAGGAGCTGAGCACCGCCGAGGGGATCCGGACGCTGACCTCGTCGAGCAACGAGCAGCGCAGCAGCGTCCGGCTGGAATTCGGTCTCTCGCGCGATGTCGAATCGGCGGCGCAGGACGTCCGCGACCTGGTGAGTCGGGTGCGCGGTCGTCTCCCCGAGGACGTGGACGAGCCGGTCGTCGCCAAGCAGGACGCCGATGCGCGTCCCTTCTACTATCTGGCCCTGACCTCGACCACGCTCGACCTGCTGCAGCTCAACGACGTCGCCGACCGGATCGTCAAGCAGCGGCTGCAGACGATTCCCGGCGTGGCGCGCGCGCAGATCCAGGGCGAGCGTCGCTACGCGATGAAGATCTGGCTCGACCAGAATGCGCTCACGGCGCGGTCGCTCACGGTGCAGGACGTCGCGGCCGCGATTCGGGCGCGCAACGTCGAGGTGCCGGCGGGCCGGATCGAGTCCTCGCAGCGCGAGTTCACGGTGCGCTCGCTCGGCGAGTTGCGCACGCCGAATGAATTCTCCGACCTCGTGGTCTCCAGTCAGGGCGGCGTCCTCACCAAGCTGCGTGACGTCGGCCGCGTGGAGCTCGGGCCCGCCAATGACCGCTCCGCGCTGCGCTTCGACCAGACGCCCGGCATCGGCCTCGGCGTGATCCGCCAGTCGAAGGCCAATGTCATCGAGGTCTCCAAGGCGATCCAGGCCGCGCTGCCCTCGATCCAGGCCGCACTGCCGCCCGGCGTGAAGCTGGTGCAGGCATTCGACCAGTCGGTCTTCGTCGAGCGATCGATCCGCGACGCCCAGCGCACGCTGATCGAGGCGGCGCTCCTGGTCGTGGTCATCATCTTCCTCTTCCTGCGCAACCTCCGGGCGACGATCATCCCCGCCTTCGCCATTCCCGCCTCGATCATCGCGACGTTCGCCGTGATGTCGGCACTCGGCTTCTCGATCAACAACTTCACCCTGCTGGCGCTCACCATCGCCATCGGCATCGTCGTCGACGACGCGATCATCGTGCTGGAGAACGCCTATCGCCACCAGGAAGAGCTCGGCAAGTCGCCGGAGCAGGCGGCGCGCGATGGCACCCGCGAGATCGGATTCGCCGTGGTGGCGACAACCGCCTCGCTGATGGCGGTCTTCGTCCCGCTCGCCTTCCTCAAGGGCAACACCGGCAAGCTCTTCAACGAGTTCGGCATCGCGGTCGCGGGCTCGGTCTTCATCTCGGGCTTCGTGGCGCTCACGCTGACGCCGATGCTCTGCGCCAAGCTGCTCAAGGTGCCGCCGAGTCATGGCCGGATGTACCAGATGTTGGAGCGCGGCTTCGACAGCCTCGCGACCGGCTATGCGCGGGTCCTGGGCCGCTCGTTGCGCCATCCGCTCACGGTGGTGGTGGGGATGCTGGCGCTGGTGGTCGGCGCGGCGCTGGTCTTCCAGACCCTCAAGCGCGAGTTCATTCCGGCGGACGACCGGGGCGTGGTCAACATCAACATCGTCGGCCCCGAGGGCGCGACGCTGCAGTACACCGACGGCTACCAGAAGCAGGTCGAGGCGATTCTCGCCACGGTGCCCGAAGTGAACTCCGTCTTCTCGGTCATCGGCCGCGGCGGTTCGCCGAACGGCGGCTTCGTCGTCGCGCGACTCAAGTACTGGGAGGACCGCGAGCGGAACATCGAGGAGATCATCGCCGAGCTGCGGCCGAAGTTCGCGGCGATCGCCGGCGTGCAGATCTTCGCCTCCAACCCGTCGGCGATCGGCGGCTTCGGTTCGCCGGTGCAGTTCATCGTGCGTCACCCGGACTATGACTCGCTGCTGGTGGCCAACGAGCGACTGATCGCGGCCGCGCGCCAGGTCCCGGGCCTGGTCAACGTCGACACCGACCTCAAGAACAACAAGCCGGAACTGACGATCGCCTACGATCGCGACCGGGCCGACGACCTCGGCGTGCCGATCGGCGACGTGGCCACGACGCTGCAGTCGATGCTCGGCGGCACCCGCGTCTCGACCTTTACGCGCGACTCGCGCATCTACGACGTCTTCCTCCAGCTCGACGCCGCCCACCGCACCACGCCGCAGGACATGGACCAGCTCTTCGTGCGCGGGCGCAACGGGCAGCTGGTGCGCGTGGATGCCCTCGCGTCGATCACCGAGACCACCGGCCCGCGCGGCATTGCCCACTACGAGCGGGTGCGGGCCTTCACCCTCTCCGCCTCGCTCGCGCCGACCCTCGCCCTCGGCGACGCGATCGATTCGCTCACCGCCATCGCGACGGCCCAGCTGCCGGCCAACACCACGATTGCCCTCGGCGGCGACGCCCGGGAACTGAGCGAGAGCGGCAACGAGCTGCTGCTCGCCTTCGGCCTCGCGATCCTGGTGGTGTTCATGGTGCTGGCCTCGCAGTTCGAGTCGGTGGTGCATCCGTTCACCGTGCTCATGGCGGTGCCGCTGGCGGTGATCGGCGCGATCTTCACGCTGAAGCTCGCCGGGGCCACCATCAACCTCTACTCGCAGATCGGCATGATCCTGCTGGTCGGGCTGGTCACCAAGAACTCGATCCTGCTGGTGGAGTATGCCAACCAGCTCCGGGCCAAGGGGATGGAAGTGGTGGATGCGATGCTCGAGGCGGGGCGGATCCGGCTGCGACCGATCCTGATGACCTCGGTGGCGACGATCATGGGCGCGATCCCGATCGCCCTCGGCTCCGGTGCCGGCGCCACCGCGCGCCGTCCGCTGGGGTACGCCATCGTCGGCGGCATCGCCTTCTCGACCGTGCTGACGCTCTTCGTGGTGCCGGTGGTCTGGATGCTGGCCGAGCGGGGGCTGGCGCATCGACGCGCCAGCCGGGAAGCCACCGCCGAGTTCGCCTCGGTGGAGGCCCCGTGATCGCCGCCCTCCACCTGCTCGCCACGCTGACGATGGCGCCGGTCGACACCCTGCCGGTGGTGACGCTGCGTGATGCGCTCCGCGAGGCGGTGCGGCTCGATCCGACGTGGGTGCAGTCGGCCGGCCTGGTCGACAACGCCGAATGGGCCCGCAAGGCGGCGCTGCTGGTGTTCGTGCTGCCGACGATCAACGCCACCGCCGACTACTCCGAGCTCTCGACCCAGCAGTTCAACATCGGCACCGGCCGCGCGGCGAACGCCACCGGCCGCGCCTCGATCGATGCCCGCTACGAGCTCTTCACCGGCGGGCGCAAGCTCTTCGGCGCGCGGCAGGCGAGTGCCGACCTCGAGACGGCGCGGGCCGGCGAGCTCGCGCAACGCTACGAGACCGCGCTCAACGTGGAGCGCGACTATTACGATGTGCTCGGTGCCCGCGAACTGCTCGACGTGGCGCGTGACCGGGCCGCCCGCGCGGCCGAACAGTTCGGCACGGCGCGCGCCCGCGTGACCAGCGGTGCCACGGTGCCGTCCGATTCACTGCAGGTCCTGCTGGAACAGCAGCGCGCCGAGGCCGAGGTGTTGCGGCGGGAGGCCGCGTTGACCGTGGCACGGCTGCAGCTCGGGCGGCGGATCGGGCGGGCCGTGCCGGTGGATGCGGCCCCGATCGATTCGACCACCCCTGCCGCGCTCGCGATCACGCTCGATGAAGCGGTCACGCGGGCGGTGGAGCAGGGACCGGCGTGGCGCGAGGCGCGGTCGGCCGAAAAGTCGAGCGAGGCCCAGATTCGCGTGCGCCAGGCCAGCTACCTGCCGTCGGTCACGCTGACGGCATCGCTCGGCAAGTTCGACGACAAGTTCTTCCCGACCCTCACCAATCGGCGCAGCATCGGCTTCTCGATTGCGCTGCCGATCTGGGATGGTGGCCAGCGCGAGCTGGCGATCCAGCGCCTCAAGACCAACCGCACCGTGGCCCGCGCCATCCGCGAGGACCTCGAGCGCTCGGCGCGGCGCGACGTGACCGAGGCGTACACCGGCTACGACGTCTCGCGTCGGGCGCTCGACCTGGCGCACGCCGGAGTCGGCGTCGCCACCGAGATTCTTCGGGTGCAGAATGCACGCTACCGCGCCGGTGCTGCCACGGTGCTCGAACTGCTGGATGCGCAGGCCCAGCTGGTGCAGGCGCAGGCCGACCTGGTCCAGGCGCGCTACGCGGTTCGCCTGGCGCGCGCCTCGCTCGAGGTCATCCTCGGGCAACGATTGACCCCAGATTCCGATCGGAGCATTCCGTGAGCCGTCGTCCCGTGATTGGATGTGCCCTGCTGCTCCTCGCCGCCTGCGGCGGCGCCGAACCGAAGGACGCCAAGGGCGGCGGCGGTGGCCGGGGTGGCGCGCAGGTGCTGCCGGTCGAGGTGAGTGCCGCCTTCACCGACACCGTGATCGATGCGATCATCGCCACCGGGCAAGTCGAGGCGATGCAGCGCATCGAGCTGCGTCCCGACATCGAAGGGCGCGTCGTCGACATCCTCGCCCGCGAAGGCGCCACCGTCGGTGTCGGCACGCCGCTGCTCAAGATCGACGATGCCGAACTCAAGGCGCAGGTGGCCCGTGCCACCGCCGACCGCGATCTCGCCAAACAGGCCCTCGAGCGGACCCGCCTCTTGTTGGCGGAGAAGGCGGCGGCGCCGGCCGATCTGGAGCGCGCCGAGGCGTCGTCCCGCGCGGCCACCGCATCGCTCGACCTGCTGGCACTGCGTCTGGAGCGGACCGTGGTCCGTGCCCCGTTCGCCGGCGTGGTCGGGCAGCGGCTGGTCTCGATGGGCGACTTCGTCAACAGCCAATCGCGGCTGCTCACGCTGCAGACCGTCTCGCCGGCCCGCATCAACTTTGCCGTGCCGGAGCGCTACGCGGCCGAGTTGAAGATGGGGCAGGAGGTCACCTTCCAGGTGGCGTCGTTGCCGGGGAAGACGTTCACGGCGCGCGTCGACTTCGTCGACCCGGTGGTCACGCTGCCGGGGCGCACCATCACGGTGAAGGCGATCACCGCCAACAGCGGTGGCACGCTCCAACCGGGGATGTTCCTCGAGGCACGGCTCGCGACCGCGATGCGTGCGAATGCCGTGGTGGTCCCGGAGGAATCGATCGTGCCGACCGCCGGGGCGACGTACATCTGGGTGCAGCAGGACAGCACGGTCACGCGTCGCGAAGTCGAACTCGGCGTGCGCTCCCCCGGCTTCGTCGAGATTCGCCGCGGGATCGAAGTCGGGGACCGTGTCGTCGTGGGTGGGCTCGAGCGGCTGGTCGAGGGGGTGACCGTCAAGGCCACCACCGTCGAGCGGCGGCCGAAAGGCGCGCGCGAAGGGTGACCATCCGCGCGGCGGCCGCTGCCTTCTGGCTGGTGCCGGCCGCGCTCGGCGCGCAGGAGAGTGCCACGCGCTGGGCGGTGCAACTGCGCACCGCCGCCGGCGTGGAGTTCGCCGACCTGCGGCTTGATGGTGCTCGCAGCCGCCTCCTGCTCGAATCGCACGACTCGGTCTTCTTCCCGCTCACCAATCTGCAGCGCACCGGCAATCACCTCTCCTTCGGTGTCGGCGCGCTTGGCCTGCGTGCCGAGCTCGATGTTGATGGCGATGGCGCGGTGATGTCGGGCCGCCTGCGCTACGCCGATGGCGGCGGGGCCTCCTGGGAGGGCGAGCTGATCCGCCCCGGGACGGTGCGCTGGCCGGTGCGACCGCGGGTGCGCGTGCGTCAGCTCGCCGTCGGCACCCGCGCCAACGCCACGGTGATCCCCGCCGCGTGGGCTGCCGCGCTGTCGGACTCCATGACCCTCGAGCGCGAGTACGCCGAGTTGGTGCGGCGGACCGGCCTCCCGGTGGTGCGCGGTGGTGAGCGGGTGAATCGTTCCCGCGCGATGGCACTCGGTGCCGATGAGGCGACGCGCGCCGCGGTTCGCCGTCAACTGCAGGCGATCAGTGGGAGTGTCGCCAACGACAGCACCTTCCAGCGGCTCTTCCTGGTCCGCGGTGCTGGCATCGTCATCGATGTGCACGAACGCGCCGAGGCGTTCGCGGCGAGCCGTGATCCGAGCTACCGCCACGCCGCGGCGTTGCGCGCGCTCCGGGGCGGTGCTCCCGATCAGGGTGACGCCGACCTCGCCCGGTTGCGCGAGGCGGCCTACGCCCTCTGGCCCGCGTGGGAACGTGGCGATTCGCTGTTGCGGCAACGCGTCGCGGCCCTGGCCGTCACCGACAGCGAAGCATCGCGCTCGCTGACGGCGCTGCTCGACGGCTACATCTCGGCCGTTCCCTGGTGGCGCGAGGCCGTGGGCTGGTTGCTCACGCACCCGTGGCTCGAGACTGCCGGGGTGAGGCAGGCGCCGGCGCAGCTCGTGGCCGCGTTCTGGGGGCGCAGCGTCCTGCCGCCCCCGAAGCTCGTGACCGAGTGGCTCGGCGGCTTCGAGGCGATGCCGCTGGTGTCTGGCGATCGCCTCGCGCGGACCCTGGTCGAACCGGCGAATGCGTCCGCTCGTGAGTGGCTGCCGGCGGGGCGCCTCGAGGCGCTCACGGCATGGTTCGCCCTGACCTGGTCCGACACGCTCACGTTGTCGGCCGCGGGTGGCGACGTCGCCCTTCTCCCGCCATCCCGTGTGCCGGGCCTCAAGACGCTGCTGGCGACGGCAGACGGGATCCGCATCGACCCGGGCATCATGCCGCTGCTGGCGGTGGCGACGGTCATCCACGAGTGGCACCACGTTCTCGCGGCCGTCACCCGGCTCGAGGGGAAGGGGGTCTCGCGTGCCGACGGGTCGACCGTCGCCCGCCTGCTCGAGGACGATCCCTGGCTGGCCGAGGGGTTCGCCGAGTGGGCCACCGAGGAGACGCTGCGTCCCGCCGCAGTGTCGACGCCTCTCCTGCTGCTGCTCGACGCCGAGAAGCGGATGGCGCTCTGGGGCGGGATGAGCGAGGATCCCCACGCGCTCGGCTACCGCCTGGTCCGCTCGGCGGCGGCACGCCTTCCGGTGGCGACGCGGCGGAGTACCTTCGTCTCGCGACTGCACGACCCGACCGCCGTCGCCCGACTCGCTAACTTCCCCGCCGGCGCGCGCGGTGCGCCGCTGCTGCTGCGACGGCCGGTGACGGCCGCGGTGGTGCCCGAAATCACCTTGACCTGGGATGCCGGCGTGGCCGATGCCGTGGCTCGTCGACTCCTCTTTCCACCCTACCCTCCGGAGCACTGATGGCTCGCCCGCTTTCCTGGCTCGCTGGTGTCGCCCTGCTGGCCGCCACGCCACTCGCTGCGCAGCAGACCGTTCCCGAGCGCACGGCCGGGGAGCGGACGTCGAGTCACGCCGAGGTGCTGGCCTTCCTCGACTCGCTGGCGAACCGTGGTGCCGCGATCCGCGTTGGCACCCTCGGTGAGTCGCCGCAGGGTCGCCGGATCCCCTACGTCGTCGCGGCACGCCCGATGGTCGCCGACCCCGCCGAGGCGAAGCGCAGCGGCAAGCCGGTCTTCTACATCCAGGGCAACATCCACGCGGGTGAGGTCGAGGGGAAGGAAGCGGTGCAGCGGCTGCTGCGTGATCTCACCCTCGGCCCGCTCACCAAGCTGCTCGACAGCGTGATCGTGGTCTGGGTGCCGATCTACAACAGCGATGGCAACGACGCCTTCGGCTCGGGGGATCGCAACCGTCCGGGGCAGAATGGTCCCGCGATCGTCGGCCTGCGTGCCAACGGGCAGGGGCTCGACCTCAACCGCGACTATGTCAAGCAGGAAGCGCCGGAGACGCGCGGCTCGCTGGCGCTGGTGGCGGCGTGGGACCCCGATGTCTGGATGGATCTGCACACCACCAACGGCTCCTACCACGGCTACAATCTCACGTGGGCGCCGGGGCTCAATCCGAACCAGACGCCGGCCAACAGCTGGCTGCAGGACAAGGCGCTCCCCGACATCCGCAAGCGCGTCCGCGATCGCCACAAGTTCGAGACCTTCCCCTACGGCAACTTCCGCAACCAGCATCCCGACTCGCTGGTGCTCGGCTGGGACACCTATGAGTCCTACGCGCGCTACGGCAGCAACCTGATGGGGATGTCGCGGATCTCGATCCTCTCCGAGGCGTACAGCAACGATCCGCTGCTGAAGCGGATCGATGCCACCTACGCGTTCGTGCTCGAGTCGATGCGCTACATGGTCGAGAAGCAGGCCGACCTGCGCCGGGTGATGGCGGCGACGATTGCCGCGCGTCCCGACTCCGTCGCGGTGCGCAGCGCCTTCGCGCCGCCGCGCATGGACACCGTCATTGCCGAGCTCACCAGGCAGGGTGAGGGGAACGGTGGCTTCGCGCGGCGTCAGCGCACCGGCGAGATGAAGAAGGTGTTCATGCCCGTGGTCGACCGCTTCGTCGCCACCCGCCGCGAGGCGATTCCGGCGGCGTACGTGCTCGACGCGCAGTGGACCGAGATCGTGACGTTGTTGCGTCGACAGGGCATCGTGGTGGAGAAGCTCACCCAGCCATGGGTCGGCCAGAGCGCGCGCTTCCAGATCGACTCGGCCGTGGTCGCCGCGCGCCCGTTCGAGGGGCATCGGGCCATGAAGGTCGACGGCAAGTGGCTCGCGCCGGCGGCCGACTCGCTCCCGGCCGGCAGCTACATCATCCCGACCAACCAGCGCTTCGGGATGCTGGCGGCCTTCCTGCTCGAGCCGGCGTCGGAAGACGGCTACACCACCTGGAACTCCTTTGACCGCGCGGTTCGTGCCCGGGCGAGCCATCCGGTGCGCCGGTTGGCGGCGGTGCCGAGCGTGCCCCGCGCGCTGGTGCCGTGACCTCCGCAGCACTACGGATGCTCCAACCGGGGGACAAGGCACCAGATTTCACGACGCTCGATGCCGAGGGGAAGTCGGTGGCCCTCTCGGCGCTGCGGGGCCAGCGGGTGGTGCTTTATTTCTACCCGAAGGACGATACCTCCGATTGCACCGAGCAGGCGTGCGGCTTCCGCGATGCCTGGCGGAAGCTCCGCCGGCGAGGCACCACGGTGCTCGGGGTGTCGCGGGACGACGTGAAGGCGCACCGGAAGTTCGCGGCGAAGCACGCGTTGCCCTTTCCGCTGCTGGCCGATGACGAGCATGCCATCGCGCAGGCCTACGGCGTTTGGGTCGAGAAGTCGATGTATGGCAAGAAGTATTTCGGGATCGCACGCACCACGTTCGTGATCGACGCCGAGGGCGTCATCACCCACGTGTTCGAGAAGGTGAAGGTGACCGGGCATGCCGAGGCGGTCCTGGCAGCGCTCGATGACTGACTGCTCTTTTCACGCACCACGAGGTTTCCCATTCGTACCCCATTGTCGGCCACCGCTGGTCTCGCCCTCCTCGCCGGCTGCGCCACGCAGACGGCCAACCCAGGGCCCGGCAGCTCGGCCTCGACGACCTTCTACGCGCCGGAGCCGGGGGAGCAGCACTTCACCCGCCTGCGCCAGCTCACCTTCGGCGGCAACAACGCCGAGGCATACTTCTCGAGCGACGGCAAGTGGCTCACCTTCCAGAAGCAGAAGAAGGTGACCGAGGGCTGCGACCAGCAGTACATCATGCGCGCCGACGGCTCCGGCCTGCGGCAGGTCTCCAACGGCCTCGGCCGCACCACCTGCGGCTACTTCATCGAGAAGGACCAGCGGATCATCTTCTCGTCGACCTTCCGCGGCGACCCGGCCTGCCCGGTCCCGCCGGATCGCGCCATGGGCTACGTCTGGCCGCTCGGCCGCTTCGAGCTCTTCACCGTCAAGCGCGACGGCACCGACCTCAAGCAGCTGACCGACAACGGGGCGTACAACGCCGAGGCGACGGTGTCGCCCGATGGGAAGCACGTGATCTTCACGTCGACCCGCGACGGCGACGTCGAGCTCTACACGATGAATCCTGACGGCAGCAATCTCCGTCGTCTGACCACACGGGTCGGTTACGACGGCGGCGCCTTCTTCTCGCCCGATGGCACCAAGATCGTCTGGCGCGCGCAGTACCCGGTGACGGCCACCGACAGCGCGGACTATCAGCGGCTGCTGAAGGCCCGCCTGGTGCGCCCGGCCAAGCTCGAGCTCTGGGTCGCCAATGCCGACGGCAGCAACCCGAAGCAGATCACCACGCTCGGTGGCGCCAACTTCGCGCCGTTCTTCCACCCCGACGGCAAGCGGATCATCTTCTCGTCGAACCACAAGGACCCGAAGGGCCGTGGCTTCGACCTGTTCATGATCAACGCCGACGGCACGGGGATCGAGCAGATCACGCACTACAGCGACTTCGACGGCTTCCCGATGTTCTCGCCGGATGGCAAGCAGCTGGTCTTCGCGTCGAATCGCCATGGCAGTGAATCGGGCGAGACGAACCTCTTCATCGCCGACTGGAAGAACTGAGCATGGTCAAGGGCCGCGTGGCCGGTGCACTCCGCATTCTGGTGGACTGGGTCAAGTCCATCAGCATCGCACTGGTCGCGTGGTTCCTGCTGCGCACCTTCCTGATCGAGGCGTTCCGCATCCCCTCGGGGAGCATGCAGAACACGCTGCAGATCGGCGACTTTCTCTTCGTCAACAAGTTCCTCTACGGTGCCGAAGTGCCGCTGCTGAAGGCGAAGCTGCCGGCGGTGCGCGAGCCGGCGCGTGGCGACATCGTCGTCTTCGATTCGATCGAGGAAGACCTGAAGGTCGTCAAGCGGCTGATCGGCATTGCCGGCGACACGCTCGAGATGCGGAGCGGCGTGGTGTACCGCAACGGTCGCCGGCTCGAGGAGCCGTACGCCGTGAACAGCGAGCCGGAGAAGTCCGAGGACCAGCTGATGCGCTCCCGGATGCGCGCCTGGCAGGTCCCGCACTTCGCCGGTCCGGTGCCGATGGGCTACGAGCCCGACCTGCACGACTGGGGTCCGGTCGTGGTGCCGCAGGATTCGCTGTTCGTGATGGGAGACAATCGCGACGGCTCGTATGACGGCCGCTACTGGGGCTTCCTGCCGCGCGTCAATGTCGTCGGCACGCCGGTGCTGGTGTATTTCAGCTACGATGTGCAGAGCCTCAAGTCGATGGCGTTCCTGACCGAGGTCCGCTGGCACCGGTTGTTCAGCACGCCGCGCTGATCACCTCGGTGCAACGGACGACGACGGCCACTCCTTACGGGGTGGCCGTTTGCCGTTCGCGCGGGAAGAGTGTGGCGGCCAGCAGCAACGCACCCGCCGCCATCGATGCCGAGAGACGGAACGCTCCCTCCGCCGAGGCCGCCTGCATCATCGCGCCGGCGACGATCGGGCCGATGATCCGCGCCAGTGACGACGCGCTCTGCGTCACGCCGAGCGTGCGGCCCTGCACTGTGGCCGCGGCGCGGCGTGAGGCGAGGCCGATCATCGCGGGGCCGGCCATCCCGAAGCCGGCGCCGAGGAGTGCCAGGGCGGTGTAGAAGAGCGGGCCCGGTGCGCCGAGCGCCCCGGCGGGCGGGATCAGCAGGAAGCCGACCGCCATCACCCCGGCACCGAGCCGCGCCACGCCGACCTCGCCGAGCCGCGTGACCAGGCGCCCGAGCAGTCCGCCCTGCACGATCGCCGTCGCCAGCCCCACGTAGGCGAACCAGTAGCTCACCACGCTGCGGCTCGCCTTGAAGCGCAGTTCGCCGAAGAGCGGGAAGACCACGTACATCACCGAAAAGGCGAGCGTCGCGAGGAAGAGCACCGCGACCGGTGCGGCCAACGCGCGCCACGGCGTACGTGCAACCGGGGCGTTGGCGGCGACGGCCGCGGGGACCGACTCGGGGAGGACGCGCCACGCCAGACCCAGGTTCACGGCGGTGATGATGGCGGCAATGATCCCCGGCAGGGTGTTGCCGATGGCCGCGGTGATCCCGCCGAGGATCGGGCCGACGATGAAGCCCAACCCGAAGGCGGCGCCGACCATCCCCATCGCCTTGGTGCGCTGCTCGGGGGTGGTCTCGTCGGCGAGGTACGCCTGGGCCACGTTGACGGTCGCCCCCGACCCCCCGTCGAGGATCCGCGAGAGCAGCAGCAGCGGCAGCGAGTTGGCGAAGGCGAAGACCAGGTACGAGGCAACGCTTCCCGCCAGCCCGATCAGCAGGACGGGACGGCGGCCGATGCGGTCCGAGACCCGCCCCCAGAGGGGGGCGAGGATGAACTGGATGGCGGAGTAGGAGGCGACCAGCAACCCGATGTTCCCCGGCGTCCCCCCCAACCGCGCCGCGTAGCTCGGCAGGAGCGGAAGGACCATCCCGAACCCGATGACGTCGATGAAGACGGTGGCAATGACGATGGGAATGGCGGAACGGGGCAGGGGCGCAGACGTGGTCATCGGGGGAGGATGGCCGACCCCCGGAGGCAGGTCAAGCGGGCGGGTCGATCAGCGAGGCGAGGTGGAGACTCCGGCCCGGTCGATATAGGCGACCAGACGGGCGCACTGTCCGCAGGTGAGGACGACCCGGCCCAGCGTGGCCCCCCCCTCGGCGGGGCGCTCGGGTGTTCGCTCCATGGCCTCACTGCCGCAGGATGGGCAGTGGATTGCCCGTCCCTCCCGGTCGGCGCTGATGAGGGCGAGTGCCTCGTCCGGCCGGTATTCCTTCACGTGGCGACGGCCCATCGTCGCTCCTCTGTGGCTCCGGGGGCCGGGAAGTCGGACCCGTGGCGCACCCTCTTAGGTACGCTTTTTCGGGGGGTCCGTCAAGAGTCCGACCGTCCAATACCTTGACGGGGGGCGTCCACGGCGCGTACGTTGCCGTTTTTCCGAGGCCCGTGAATGACCGAATTGGCCGCGCCACAGATCTCCTCCTTGATGGAAGCCCTCCCGGGCATTGCGCATGTCCTCCGGAGCCCGGTCGCCAACGCGATCGTGGCGCTGTCGCGGGCTGGCGCAGGCTTGGAAGAGTATGCCATCGCCCACGCCGAAGAGCTGATGCGCTACGGTGTCCGCCGGAACCTGCTGACCCACGACGAGGTCGAGAAGGTGCTGGCCGAGATTCGGGAGACCCCGGCGGGGAAGGCCTCGAAGCCGTTGGTGATCGAGAAGCCGAAGCGGCCAACGCCTCCGCCGCCGGTCCACCATACCCCCGCCAAGCCCCCTGAGGCCCCGGTGGCCGCCAAGGCGGTCGGCGTGAAGGCCACGGTGACCTCCAAGGACCCGAAGGCCGCCCGGACGGCTCCTCCGGCCAAGGCGCCCGCCAAGCCGGCCCCGAAGGCTGCGGCGAAGCCCGCCCCGAAGCCGGCCGCCAAGCCCGCCCCGAAGGCCGCCGCCAAGCCGGCGCCCAAGGCCGCCGCGAAGCCGGCCCCGAAGGCTGCCGCCAAGCCGGCGCCGAAGAAGCCGGTGGCCAAGGCGGCACCAGCCAAGAAGGCCGCGCCGGTCAAGAAAAAGAAGTGAGGGGAGAGGGGTGAAACGTAAGAGGTGAAACGGGCCCAGGGCGCCGTTTCACCTTTCACCTTTCACGTCTCACGTCACTCAGACCCGGAAGCCTCGCACCAACCTCGTCAATCGATCGGCGGTGTCCACCACGGTGGTCGCCGCCGTTGCGATTTCATGGGTGGCCCCCGACTGCTCCACCGCCGAGTCGGTGACGGCCTGGGCGGCTCGGGCGTTGACCTGCGCGGCCCGGGCCACGTCGGCGGCGGTGGCGCCAAGGCGGTCGGCGAGCTCGCGGTGCGCGGCGGCCTCGCGCGCCACCGTTCCGGCGGCCGCGGCCACTTCCTCGACCGAGCCGACGATCTCGGCGAGCGCCGCCGTCACGCCAGCCGCCACGTCCTCGACGCCTGCCACCCGCTCGGTGCCGGCTTCGACCGTCTGCGCCACCAGCCGCACCTGCTCATCCAGCGTGGCCACTGTCTTGGCGATCCGCCGCGCCCCTTCCGCACTGGTCTCGGCGAGCTGCCGGATTTCGCCGGCGACGACCGCGAAGCCTTCCCCGGCCGCTCCGGCACGCGCCGCCTCGATGGCCGCGTTGAGTGCCAGCAACTCGGTCTGCGCCGCCAGTTGGCCGGTGAGCGCCACGAACTCCGACACCGCCGCCGCCGCATTCGTCAGCCGGCCGACCGATGACGTTGTCTGCGCGACCACCTCGTGCAACTCCAGCAGTGTTTCGGACGCCGCGCCGAGGTGGCTGCGGTGAGTGTCGGCCGTGCGGCGAATCCGATCGGCCACCAGCACCACCCGCTGGCCCGCGCCGGCGCTGCGTGCCGCGGCGGCCCGCAGGTCGCTGAGCAGGTCGTCGCTCTCGCGCGTGGCCGTTGCCTGCTTTTCGGCTGAGGCCGACACCGCGCCGATGGCGCGCGACACCTGGGTGGCGCTCTCGGTCAGCTGCTCCGAGCGACGCGAGAGCGCGCCGGCGTTTTCGGTGAGCGTGCTGCTGACGTCGGCCACACTGCCCACCACGCCGCGCAGGCCTTCGCTCATGCGGCGCACGGCCGCCGCGAGGAGGCCGAGTTCCTTCGGCATCGGGCCGAGGTCGATCGGGCGGAGGTCGCCCGCGCCGACCCGTTCGGTAGCCTCGACCAGTCGGCGCAGCGGCAGCACCACGGCGCGCACGGTGTAGACTGCCGACCAGATGCCGAGAATCAGCGCCAGTCCGAAGAGCAGCCAGACGTAGGTCCGTCGCTCCTCGCTGTTGCTGGCGAGGTCGCTGGCCCGATCCGACGCGGCCGCCGCCTGCACCGCCACCAGGGCGCGCACGTCGTCGAGCAACGAATCGGCGGTCGCCACCCGGCGGCCGTCGGGGGTCCCCGGCGCGCTGCTCCGCTCGAGACGCGAGACGAGGGTCTCGATGCGGCGGAGCGCCTTCCGCTCGGGATCGGTGAGCGAAAGCGCACTGTAGCTGCTGCTGGCGCCGCGCACGTTGGCGAACGCCGCCGAGAGCTGGACGCGGTTGGTGGAGTCGTCCGGCGTCAGAGCCAGTGCATCTCCGATCCGGACCGCCGTCACCACGTCGCGGGTGAGCTCCTGGACGACGACCGTTGCCTCTCGAAACGTCGCCAACTCATCCTGCACCGCCGAATCGAGCGATTTCATCGCCGACACGCCCTGTAACGTCATCCCCCACACCAGCAGGAGGAGGAGGACGGTGCCGGCGGTGACCCGACTGCGTAGAGAGGGGAGGTCGCTCATGGCGCGAAACGTGGGTCCGCACGAGGCATCGACGCAAGCGGGGGCCCTACCCGCGACTGCCTCGGCGGTCTATCATCACAGCATGACTACCCCGACGACGCTGACGATTCGCACCTTCGCGGACCGGGCCGAGGCGATGGCACACGCGGTCTTGCGAGCCGGCGAGGCACCGCGCTTCACCGCCTTCGACGACACGATCGGCTGCCCCATGGAACAGCTGCTCGGTGCGCTCGAGTGGACCCGCGTCGTCGGCATCCTTCCCGATGACGATCTCCTCCACGCGGGCCGCCTCACCAGCGATACCGCCGCGGCGGTCGTCGAACGGAAGACCGCCGAGGGACGCCGCTACATCTTCCTCGGCCCGCGCCTCGACACGCCGCAGGCATTGCCGGAGGATGGCGAGGTGCTGCTCGACGAGCCGGGCGTGTTGGCGATCGGCTTTGCCGAACGGGCGATCGCGTTGGCGCACTTCCTTCGCATCACCATGGGCGCGGGGGCGATCTTTGCGCAGCTGGGGCGTCGTGCCCCGGAGCTGCGCCACCTGCGGCGCTGGTTGCCGCCGATCGTGCAGGAACTGGATGGATCACGCCGAATGATTGCCGGCTGGTTTGCCGCCTCCGCCGGCGGTGTACTCTTCCTCGGCGACGAGGGGACGGACGCGGCCTGGCGTTACATCGAAGTGGGGATCGACTCATGAAGGCCGGATGGATGATGCTGGGCGCCCTGCTGGTGGCCGCGCCGCTTGCCGCGCAGGAGCCGCCCTCGGAAGCGATGAAGCGGATGACACCGGAGGAACGCGCGCTCGCGCAGCGCAAGCTGAACGCCGCCGCCTCGATGCTCTATGACATTCCCCTCGACTCGGCCAAGACCGGGCTGCGCAGCTTGCTGATGATCATGCGCGACTCGCTGATGGTGGTGCAGACGGAGGCGTCGCGGGTGCAGCGTGCCTCGTCGCCGGCGGTCGCCACCTCCGCGGCCCGAAGGCTCCGCGTCGCCTGTGGTGCGGCGTCACGGGTGATGATCGGCGCGGAGCCGCACATTGCCGGGATGAAGGCCTCGGCCAAGGCGGGGGCCGAGGCGCTGATCGCGTATCAGAAGGCGCTGGGCGTCACCTACACCGAGATGACCAAGTGCGATCGGGCCGTCGCGCTGCAACTGGCCTCGCCCACTCCCGGGCTGGCCCAGCTCCGGACGAGTGCCGCGGGCGCCGAAACGGCCGCCACGCACTACGACACGGCGGCCGACGGGCTGCTCCGGGTCTTCGACATCCCGATGCGTCCCAAGGGTGTCCCCGGCGGATTGTAACGAAGTACGGTCAATGGCATGTGGGGATGTGGATTAACATCTCCACATCCCGTGGAGAAAGGGGGGAACTGCCGTGGTGATGGGCACTTCGAACCCACAATGTTGCCCACCGCAGGTGAGCTAACCCGAATAAAATCAGGCACTTGCGGCTTTTCTGGGGGACGGTAGCTTGGTAGGAGTACCGATGGGGCGTTCGCACGCTTCATCCTCTCCGATCCAGCGCCTCGGAGAGCCGTGTGGGCGAGCGGTCCGCGAGCCGATCTGACCCACAGCGCTCATTCTCTCGCAACGCCCCCGAGCGTCTGCGCTGGAGTGCGAAGCGGTCGATCAGCCCTGCTGGTCGGCCGCTTCTTCGTTCCCGCCACCCTCGTCGCGCCCGAAGTCCGGTGCCAACCGCACCAGCCAGCGATTGTCGAACTGCCAGACCTTCTTGGTCGACGTCCTGGCGTCCCCGGGGAAGAGCTCCGGCGAGGCATAGGCTTCGTTGATCGAGGCCGTCTTCGCCGAGGCATCGTCGGCGTAGTGGAGAATCTCCGCCTCGAGGGTCAGCGGCCGGACCGGCGAGCCGAATTCGAGCTGGCCATGGTGCGAGAGGATCAGGTGCTCGATCAGCAGCTGTTCCTCTGGCGTGCATGGCGGGGTCGGCTGCGCGTTGACCCGCTCGCGGAACATGGCGTAGCCCTGGACCACGTGTCCCAGCAGCCGACCGCGTTCGGTGGTATCGAAGACGCCGGTCTCCCAGCTGTAGGTCTCCAGCTTGCCGATGTCATGGAGCATCGCGCCGACGGTGACGATTTCCGCATCGGCCCGCGCCACGCGCGCCATCTGCTTGCCGATGCTGACGACTTCACAGGTGTGCTGCAACAGCCCGCCGATGGCGGCGTGGTGGCCGGTGCCCGGCGCGCCGGGACATTCCTGATACCGGCTGCGGAACTCGTCGTCGGCATAGAAGAGATCGACCACGGCCCGAAGCCTTGGCGCGGTCAGCTTGGCGCGGATGTCGTCGAGGAATTGCCAGTAGCCGTCGACGGCGCCGACGGAGGGCGCCAAGTCGGCGAGCGGGATGGAGCCCTTCGGCAGCGCCCGCACCGAGGTGGCGTCGAGCTGGCGCGACTCGCGATACGCGGTCACCGTGCCGACGACCTGGACGATCATCCCCTTGCTCAATCCCTTCACCTGATCGTCGCGCCCGGCCCAGAACGGCGCCGTGTCGATCCGCCCGGTCCGATTGCCGAGGACGAGCACGGTGCGCGGGTGATCGCCACCCTTGGCCACGACATCGAGGACGAGGAAGGGGTGGTGGACGCTGTCGCCGACGGCCAACGACGAGATATCAAGCATGCGCGAAGCCTTGGTGGAGGGGCGAACGGCGAACAGCGAACAGCGAACAGCGATCTGCTACGGATCGGGGGAATGTAGCATCGGCTTGAGACGCTGTTCGCCGTTCGCTGTCCGCCGTTCGCTGTATCTTCCGGCATGCCCTCCCTCCACATCCGCCTCCTTGTCACCGACCCCACCCGCGAGGACGTCGTCGCGCTGGCCGACACGCTCCGCGCAGGCGGGCACGTGGTGGTCTTCGAGGAGGTCGCGACCGTGCCGCCCGGGGTGGCGCCCGCGCCGGAGTTCGTGGTGACCGAGGCGGCGATGCTGCCGGCCCCCGAGACCCTCGAGGCCGCCGAAGCGCGCCACCTCCGCGCCACCCTGCACTTCACCCACGGCAATCGGCGTCAGGCGGCACTGCTCCTCGGCATCGCCCGCTCGACCCTGCTCGCCAAGATCCGGAAATACCACCTCACGGGGTGATCCGCCCCAACCGCGAGATGACGACCCGACGGCTCGCCCCGAGGCGCGTGAGCGTGAGCGTCCGATTCGACACCCCCACCGCCAGCCCCGCCGCCCCGAAGTGGATCGGCGCCCCGCCCCCACTGAGCTGGACGCCGCGCGTTCCCGCCCCGGCATGCAGCCAGCGCAGCGTGGTGTCGCCGTCGGCGAGGAGCTCGAGCCGGTAGCTGCTGTCGCTCAGGGTGAGGCGAGTGACCGCACCGAAGCGAATGGCATCGAGCCGCGCGGCGTCGAGCGCCACAACCAGCTCGGTGGCCTCATGCCGGAGCGCGGCGGCCGCGGCGACCGCGCCGAGGCGAGGAATCCCCAGGCCGGCGAGGATGCCGACGAGGACGAGTGCGAGCAGCAGCTCCAGCAGGGTGACGCCGCGTGTCATGCCCCGACAATACCGAACGCGGGATCCAGTGCTTGGCACCGAACCCCGCGTCATGGACCGGATTTCCGCCGCTCAGGGCGCGCGACTCTCGTCGAGGAAGACCAGTGCCCGCCGACGGGTGATCACCGCCGCCAGCGCCCGATGCACATCCGGCGAAATCACCGTGCCGACCAGGTCGCGCATCCGGGACACCGCCTGCTCCTGACTCATCTTCTCCTGATACGGGCGGACCGTCGTCAACGCGTCGAACACCTCGGCCACCCCCAGGATGCGCGCCCCGATCGGGATCGCCTCGCCAACCAATCCGTCCGGATAGCCGGTGCCGTCATGACGCTCATGGTGCGAGCGGACATAGCTGATCACCTCGCGCAGGTGATGCAACGGCGCGAGGATCTGCGCCCCGATCAGCACGTGCGTCTTGACGTGGTCGAACTCCTCCTCGGTGAGCGGCCCGTGCTTGTGCAGCACCGCTTCCCGGATGCCGATCTTGCCGATGTCGTGAAGACGGCCCGCGGTGCGCACCATCTCGATCTGCTCGTCGGAGAGCCCCATCTCGGCGGCGATCATCGCCGAGAGGTCGGCGACGCGCGCCGAATGGCCGCGGAGGTAGGCGTCCTTCGCCTCGAGGGCGTTGACGAGTGCTTCCAGGGTGGCCACGGAAATCCGCTCGAGATTGCCGCGCTCACGGCGCAGCTCCGCCCCGCGCTGCACGATCTCCTGCTTGAGCCACGCCTGCGTCTCGGCCTGCTCGATCAGGTCACGCCGACGGGCCAGTGCCCGCCCGATGGCGCGCTCGAGGTCCTGCAGGTCGACCGGCTTGACGAGATAGTCCATCGCGCCACGCTGCATGCAGAGCGCCGCGGTGTTGGCGTCGTTCACGGCGGTGAGCATCAGGATGGCGGCGTTGGGCTCCTCCTTGAGGATCATCGGCACCATGTCGGGGCCGGACGCATCGGGGAGGCGGACGTCGAGCAGGATGCAGGCGACCTTCCGGCGGCGGATCTCGGCGAGGGCCTCGCCGGCGGTGCCGGTGGCGATGACCTCATGGCCCATCGAGGTCAGGAGTCGCTGCAACGCCGACCGGATCGAGTCCTCGTCGTCGACCACGAGGGTCGTGACCAGGCCGATCTCGTCTGCCATCGGGTCGGGCGTATCCGGGCTCATCGATGCTCCAGGGGTGGGGGCCGGCACCTCCTTCAATATATCGGTCGTTCCGATCCGCGCCTCGTGTGGCCGCCCCGTTTCGAAACCCCCGGCGCCACTCGTCCCGTACAGGGAGGGTTGCATGGCAGTCGGGCGGTTCCGACGGGCCTCCCGTTCGTCCATCCGGGCACGGCGGCCGGGTGTTAGCTTATCCGACTCCACTTCCCACCCCCCCTCATGAGGTCGTCCCCGATGAAGCGAGTCTGTTCGGCTGTCCTCCTGCTGCTCCCGTTGGCATTGAGCACAGCCTCCGCCTCCGGCGTCCGCGACGAACGCGGCCCGTCGTTCCCGCAGTTTGGCGCGACGGTCGCGATCGTCGGCGATCAGGCCTTTGTTGGCGAACCCCGAGGCCCGAAGTCCGGTACGGTCCACCTCTACCGCCGTGGTCCGACGGGGTGGAAGGAGACTGGCACGCTGCTGCCGCCCGCCGGCTCCCCCAACGATGGCTTCGGCACCGTCCTGGTCGCCAACGCGACCACGCTGCTCGTTTCGCGGATCGACGGGCCCTCGGCCCCCGATAGCGCCAAGGGCGAGGTGCATGTCTTCCGGCGGGGCGCGAATGGCGCCTGGACGGCGGCTGGCGTGCTCCAGGCGTCGAGTCGGGTGGGTCGGGCCGAATTCGGCCGCTCGCTCGCGCTGTCCGGCGACCTGTTGATGGTCGGCGCCCCCCGCGACGGCAACGGGGTGGTCTACCTCTACCGCCGCGGCGCCGATGGCAGCTATGCCCCCGCCGGGACGTTGCCGGTCCAGAACAGCGAACCGGGCGACCAGTTCGGCGCCGCGATCGCGGTCGATGGGGCGCGGCTCGTGGTCGGCGCTCCCGGCCGCTCGATGCGGAAGGGCGCCGTCTTCGCCTACGGCCGCCAGGCGGATGGCGCTTGGCAGGCCGAGGGGATGCTGATGGCGCAGCGGGGCACCGACAACGCCCAGCTCGGCAGCGCCCTGTTGCTGCAGGGCAGCCGGGTCATCGCCGGGGCGCCGGGCGCCCTGGTGCTGGCCGGACCGGGTGGCGGCAGCGCCGGGGCGGCGGTGGTCTTCGAGCGGAGCGCCAGCACTGGCGCGTGGCGTGAGCGGCAGACGCTGGCCCCGTTCCAGCTCATCGCTGGCCGCTTCGGCGCGACGCTGGCCGCCGCCGGCGACGAGATCTGGATTGGCGCCCCCGCGACCGAGCGCAATACCGGCCGAGTCTACCGGTTGGCCCTCGCGAAGGACGGCAGTCTCGCCAGCATGAGTGCACTGGCCGTCGGCGATCTGGAGCCGGGTGCCGGCCTCTCGGGATCGATCGCCACGTCGGGCGACGCGGCCGTGGTCGGCATGCCCTCCGATGGCGGTGGCGGCGGCACGGTGCTCTTCCTCGGGCGCAGCCCCACCGGCGCCTGGACGGTCCGGAACAGCCTCTATCCCGCGAGCACGGCGCCGACCTACGCCGCCGTGAAGGGGAAGGAGGTTGCCTGCGGTGAGTCGGGCAAGGCGGGCGAATTCGAGTGCGGCAATGCGTCGTTGCAGTCGTTCCTCCCGATCTCGGCGATCGGCGGCAAGCGCGGCACCAACATGAACGACAACTGGGGCTGGACCGACCCGGTCACCAAGCACGAGATCGCGATCCTGGGCCGCACCGACGGCACCTCGTTCGTCGATGTCACCGACCCGTCGAACCCGCGCTACCTCGGCGACCTGCCGAAGACCAAGGGCTCGCCGTCCTCGGCGTGGCGCGACATGAAGACCTACAAGGATCACGTCTTCATCGTCTCGGACAACGCGGGCGAGCACGGCATGCAGGTCTTCGACCTCACGCGCCTGCGGAAGGTGACCACGCCGCAGACGTTCACGCCGGACGTCACCTACGACCGCATCAACAGCGCGCACAACATCGTCTCGAATGAAGAGACCGGCTTCATGTACACCGTCGGCAACTCGGGCGGCGGCGAGACCTGTGGCGGCGGCTACCACATGATCGACGTCCGCGATCCGAAGCACCCGCAGTTCGCCGGCTGCTTCGGCGACCCGAAGACGGGCCGCGCCGGCACCGGCTACTCGCACGACGCGCAGTGCGTCGTCTACCGCGGTCCCGACGAGAAGTACCGCGGCCGCGAGATCTGCATCGGATCGAACGAGACCGCGATCTCGATCGCCGACCTGACCGACAAGAAGAACCCGGTGGCGATCTCGCGCGCGTCGTACCCGAACGTCGCCTACGCCCACCAGGGGTGGCTGACCGAGGACCAGAAGTACTTCTACCTCGACGACGAAGGCGACGAGTCGAGCGGGCAGGGCGAAGCGGCGAAGGGGACGCGCACGCTGGTGTGGGACGTCTCCGACCTCGACGACCCCGTCCTCGTCACCGAGCATGTCGGCGTCGCGAAGGCGATCGACCACAACCTCTACGTGAAGGGCAACCGGATGTACCAGGCCAACTACACCTCCGGCCTGCGCATCCTCGACGTCACCAACCCGCGGGATCCGCGCGAGGTGGGCTTCTTCGACACCCACCCGGGTGACGACGGCAAGCCGTCGTTCGCCGGCGCGTGGAGCGTCTACCCCTACTTCAAGAGCGGCACGATCGTGGTGACCAGCATCGGCGAGGGCGTCTTCTTCGTGCGTGACCGCACCTCGACGGTGCCATGATCCGCAGGTTCCTGACGGCCGGGGCGGCATTCGCCGTCCTGGCCTGCAGCGGCGGGGGCACTGCTCCCGCCACGGCCCCGAGCCCGTCCGGCGGGGCCAAGCTGTACGTGGTGAATCAGTCCGGGGCGAGCATCTCGGTGATCGACCAGCAGCGGCTCGCGGTCGACACCGTGATCGACCTCCGCGGCCTCGGCTTCACCGCCAACGCCAAGCCGCACCATATCGCCGTCGAACCCGACGGCGCGTTCTGGTATGTCTCGCTGATTGGTGACGGCCGCGTGCTCAAGTTCGACCGCGCCAATCATCTGCTCGGTCAGGTGAAGATGGAGACGCCGGGATTGCTGACGCTCGACCCGGTGCATGACTCGCTCTATGTGGGGCGCTCGATGACGGCCGTCAACCCGCCGAAGGCACTCGGCGTGATTGCGCGGAAGGCGTTCGTGATGGTCGAGGAGCAGGAAATCCTGATTCCGCGGCCGCACGCGCTCGCCGTCACGCTCGACGGGAAGTGGGTGCATACCGCGTCGCTCGCCGAGAACCGGATCGCGTCGGTCGAGACAGCGACGGGTCGGGTGACGATCACCACGATTCCCGGTGCGCCGCGTTCGCTGGTGCAGTTTGCGCTCTCGCCCGATGGCAAGACGATGGTGGCCGGGGGTGAATTGTCGAACACGCTGCTGGTCTTCGACCTCACCAGGCCGCCGCCCTTCGTTCCGGTCAAGGAGATTCCGCTGGCGGGGAAGCCCTGGGACCCGCGCTTCTCGCGCGACGGCCGGCATGTCTACATCACGCTGCTGGTGAAGAATGCGCTGGCCGAGGTGGACGTCGTGACCGGCACGGTGACGCGGATCATCGAAGGGCGGATGGCGCAGCCCTACGGCCTGCTCCTTCGGGCAGACAACAAGTACGCCTTCGTCGTGAATCAGAACACCGGCGCGATCATGCCGGGGCAGAGCGGCCACGAGATGCACGGGATGGAGGGCCACGCTGCCACCGATGGGTGGCTGACGATCCTCGATCTCGCCAAGGGCACCGTCCACTCGACGCTGATGCTGGGCAACGGTCCGACCGGGATCGGCGCGGCGCGCGCCCGGTGAATCGCGTCCGCACCCTCCTGGTGTGCGCCGCCCTGCTGCCCGCGACGCTGGGGGCGCAGGGCGGTGGCGTGTTCACCCGCCGCGTCGCCCCCTTCCCGGTGGCCGACCGCACCGGCGCGCCGACGCCAGAGCCGTTCCTTGGCGGCTTCGACGTCCCGCGGCCGCAGCTGGTCGACATCGACGGCGACGGTGACCTCGACCTCTTCGTGCAGGAGCGCTCGAATGCGCTGATGTACTTCGAGCGGGTCGACGGCCGCTATGTCTGGCGCACCGACCAATACCAGGGCCTCGCCGTCGGCGAGTGGTCGCGCTTCGTCGACCTCGACGGCGACGGCTTGATGGACCTGCTCGGTGAATCGCCGATCAGCTACATCCGCGCCTGGCGCAATGTCGGGACGAAGTCGGCGGCGCGATTCGCCGTCGCGGCCGACTCCCTCCGCGACGGCGATGGCGTCCCGCTCGCCGCCGATCGGCAGAACATCCTGAACCTCGTCGACATCGACTGCAATGGTCGCCTCGATCTCTTCCTCGGGCGGGTGGCCGGCACGGTGGACCGGTACGAGGCGATCGCGGGGACCGCGAGCAACGGGATTCCCCGTTTTGGCCTCGTCACCGAGCGGTTCGAGGGGATCGAGGTGCTGGGCCCGGTCCCTGGACAGCCCAACTCCATCGAGGGACGCGGCTCCCGCCACGGCGCCAACACGCTCGCCTTCGGCGACATCGACGGTGATGGCGATCCCGATCTCTTCTGGGGCGACTATTTCGAGCCGGGGCTGCTGCTGTTCGAGAACCGTGCGCGCGGCTGCGCGGCACCGGACCTGCGCGCCGCGCCGCAGCGCTTCCCGATCGGCGACGGGGTGCTCACCAGCGGCTACAACGCGCCGGCCATCGGCGATGTCGATGGCGACGGGCTCCTCGACGTGGTGATGGGTGTGATCGGCGGCGCCTTCTTCCCGGCCCGCACGGCGGTCGAGAACCTCTACTACCTCCGCCAGGCGTCACGCGGGAAGTTCGAGAAGGTGACCGCTCGGCTGCTGCCGACCGTCGACGTCGGCAACGAGTCGGTACCGACCCTCGCCGACCTCGACGGCGATGGCGACCTCGATCTCCTCGTGGGCAACAAGATCGAGCCGAACGCCGATACCACCGGCACGATCACCTGGTTCGAGAACAGCGGCAGCGCGCGCGCCCCGACCTTCCGCGACCGCGGCCCCCTGCCGATTCGCGGCGAGTTCCACTACGCCCCGACCAGCGCCGACCTCGACGGCGACGGCCTGCCGGACCTGGTCATCGGGACCTGGCGCGACCGCGTCCACTGGTGGCGCAACAGCGGCACCCGCACCGCGCCGGCGTGGACGCTCACCGACACCGCGCTCGTCACCCTCACCCGCGGCAGCAACACCACCCCCGCCCTCACCGATCTCGATGGCGATGGCGATCTCGACATGATCGTCGGCGAGGCGAGCGGCCAGCTCAACCTGTACCGGAACGTCGGCAGCCGTACCGCCCCGAAGTTCGAACTGGTCAGCGACCACTTCCAGGACATCGACGTCGGGCGCCGGTCGGCGCCGACCTTCGTCGACCTCGATGGCGATGGCCGGTCCGATCTCGTCCTCGGCAGCGAGGAAGGCGGCCTCCAGCTCTGGCGCAACGTCACCGTTGACGGTGTCATCCGCTTCGAACGGGACCCGGCCTTCGTGGTGCCGACCGACCCTTACTCCGCGCCGACCTTCGGCGCGCTGCGGGGCGATGGCAGCCTGAGCATCTTCGTGGGGGCGATTTCGGGGGGATTGCTGTATTTCGAGCGGCAGAAGTAGACGATGATCGATGATCGATCATCGATGATGTCATCCCGAACAACGTGAGGGATCTGCGTATTCGCCACCACGCAGGTCCCTCGCTTCGCTCGGGATGACAATCGATCATCGACCATCGATCATCCTACAAATTCAACTTCCACCCTGCTCGGAATGATTCCCGCCTCGGCCGCCCGGTCCAGCAGCAGCTGTACCGCTTCGCGGCCGCGATTGCCGTAGTCGACGGTCCACTCGTTGACGTACATCCCGACGAACTCGTCGGTGCGCTCGTCGGAGATGCCGCGATTGTACTGCTTGGCGTGAGCCAGTGCGTCGGCACGGTGGACCAGGCCGTAGACGATCGAGGCCTTGAGGTCCTTGGCGACCTGCTCGATCACCTCGCGGCCGAGGTCGCGGCGGACGACGTTGCCGCCGAGCGGGAGCGGGAGGCCGGTCTCGTCGAGCCACCACTCGCCGGTGTCGGCCCAGAGGTGGAGGCCGTCGTCGACGTAGGTGAGCTGCCCCTCGTGGATGATCAACCCCAGGTCCACCTCGCCCTTGTGGACGGCGTCCTCGATCGCGTCGAAGGCTATCACGACCGGGACGAAGTCGGGCTGCCACAGCTTGAGCGCCAGATAGGCGGTGGTCAGCAGCCCGGGGACGGCGATCCGCATTCCCTTCGCGGCGGCGCGGATGATGGCGGAGTCGGCGCGACGGTCGCCCGGGGGCGGCGTCAGCGAGACGAGCCGCGGGCCGTAGCCGTCGCCCATCGACGAGCCGCTGTTGAGCAGCGCGTAGTCGTTGGCGATGTAGGCGTAGGCGTGGATCGAGACCGCCGAGACGTCGAGTTCCTTGTGACGTGCGCGCTGGTTGAGCGACTCGATGTCGGAGAGCTCGTGCACGTACGTGATGTCGGTGTCGATCTTCCCTTCGGCCAGCGCATAGAACATGAACGCGTCGTCGGAGTCGGGCGAATGGGCGACGCGGATCGTCGTGGTCATTTACTTGGGTCCCGGGGTGGTCTTGAAGCTCTCGAGCAGCGGGCGGTGTGCCTCGTACTCGTCGCGCTTCTTGGCGATCTCGGCGTCGTAGTTCTTCCGGAAGGCGGTCCGTGCGGCCTCGGCACCGACCTTGTTCCCCTGATAGTCGCCGACGATCGCCTGGACGAAGAAGCCCATCAGGTTGTTGGGCGCCTCCTTCAGCATCGTGTCGGCCAGGGCCAGCGCTTCGGGGAACATCCCGACCTGGGCCTGGATCATCGCCGTGTGGTAGCGGGCGTCGATGTCGCGGTCGCCCGGCGGCAGGTTGGTGTAGGCGCCGAGGGCCATCGGGGTGAAGCGGAAGACGGTGGCGGTGTCGCCTTTCTCGGCGGCGGCGGTGACCCGGTCGGTGAGGCGGGTGAACTGCTCGCGCGGCGTCATGTTCGAGATGTCCGGAGCCCCGGTGGCGCCAACCACGCCGCCCGCCGGCGCACTCCCCATCGCCGGCGGCTCCGCGGCCGTCCGATCGGTCGCGGCGTAGATCACGGCGACCACGGCGACGACCGTCAGCAGCCCGGCCACGATCCATGGTGCCGCCTGGGTCGGGGCCTTCGGGGCCGCTGCGCCGCCCGCGGAGGCATGGGCGTTCGGGGCGGCATGGGCCGCCGAGGTGCCACCGACGGGAGTTCCGCAGGCCGAGCAGAAGCGAACGCCGGTCGGCAGGGTCACGCCGCAGCCGGTACAGAAGCGCTGGGCCTGGGGGGAAGCAGGGGTATCGGACACGGGGTCTCCGGGGAAATGCTGGGGGATCGCCGCCATCGGCGGCGCCGCAATATAGTGGCCCCTGCTGGCGCAGGCCGTGGCCCCTCGCTACCCTTGAAACGTCCTCCGCCCCGGTGACCATGACCACACCTCCTTCCGACACGATCGACCTCTCCAATGCCGACCACATGGGCGACCTCGCCCGGGGCGGCACCAATTGGTCGGTTCACCTCGAGACGCGCCAGGACGGCCCCCTCGCCGTCGGCCGGGTCCACTTCGTCGCCGGCGACGTCCGCCGCTCCTCTGCCTGGATCTTCCGCGAATGGAGCGTCCCCGACGTGAAGGCCCGATTCGCGGAGTTTTCGCCGCTGGAGTTGTGGCGGCTGTTGGAGTCGTTGAGCTGAAGCAACCGGGATGGTGGATGATGGATGATGGATGGTGGATGACGCTCCCCGCGAGGGCAGGGCGCATCGCGCGGCGCGCTCGATCCATCATCGATCATCCATCATCCATCATCCTGGCGTTGATCCTCGCCCCCGCACCGCTGCTCGCCCAGGCGCCCGTCGCCGCCGTCGTCCTCGAACGCCGCTCCATCTTCGACCCCGACGAAACCCGCTTCTGGCTGCTCAACCTCGTCAATCGGCTGCACGTCACGACGCTGCCGTACGTGGTACGGCGCGAGATTCTGGTGCATCCGGGCGAGCCGTACGATTCGGCGAAGATCGCCGAGAGCGAGCGCAACCTTCGCCGCCTCGGGGTGTTCCGCAGCGTCAAGATCGACACCACGTCGGTCGACTCGGGGTTGGTCGTCACCGTCACCACGCGTGATGGCTGGAGCACCCGCCCCGACTTCCGCTTCCGTTCCACCGGCGGCGAAGTGGCGTATACCCTGGCGTTGATCGAGGACAACCTCCTCGGCACCGCGACGCAGACGTCGCTGCTGTATCGCAAGAATCCCGACCGCAGCACCACCACGTTGGCGTTCCGGCAGCCGCGGTTGATCGGCGGCACGATTGGCATGGTCGCCGCGCTGGAGGACCGCAGTGACGGCCAGCTGGCGGCGGGCACCATCGGGAAGTCGTTCTTCAATCTCGGCGCCAAATCGGCGTGGAGCATCACCGGCGATACCCGCCGCGAACGGCTCCTCCGTTTCCGCGACGGGATCGAGCAGGCGACCGACACGCTGCAGCGGCGCTATGTGCTCGGCCGCGCCGAAGTCGCGCGCGCACTGCGCACGCCGAGCCTCGGCTATGTGCGCGCCGGGTTGGTGGCGCAGCTTCGACGTGACGACTTCACCACGCAGGCCACCTACGACAACATCGGGATCACCGAGCGATCGATAACCGGCGCGTTCGGTGGCTGGATCGAGGCGCGGAAGGGACGCTACGTCAAGCTGCAAGGCTACAACTCCCTCTCGCGCGACGAGGACCTCGACCTCTCCACCGTGGTGCGTGCCTCGGTGCTGCTGGCACCCTCGGTGTTCGGCTACGAGAAGAGCGGCATCGCCCCGGCGATTGCGGGGCGCACCGGACACGGCTCGGCGCGCGGCTTCTCGCTGCTCGAGTGGAATGTTGGCGGGATGATCACCAGCAGCGGGCTCGACTCGGCGACGGCGCAGCTCTCGGCGACGGCGGCGTGGATTCCGTCGCCGAAGCACCTTGCCCTGGTGCATGCCTCGGGCGGCGTCCTGCGCGGCTTGCTGCCGGGCAGCGAGTTCGACCTGGGGCTGGGCGCCGGACCGCGCGCCTTCCGGTCGCACGCGTTCACGGGAGACCGCGCCTTCTTCGTGACGGCCGAGTATCGCTACGGCGCGGCGGTCGACTTCCTGAAGGTCATCGACGTGGGGATCGCGACCTTCGTCGACCACGGCGGGGCGTGGTATCGTGGCGCCACCATGCGGACCGGCTGGGACATGGGGGTCGGGCTGCGCCTCGGCGCCTCACGCGCGCCGGACCTCGAGGCCAATCGGATGGACCTGGTGTACCGGGTGGGGAATGACCGCGAATCGTCGGGCTGGGTCTTCGTGGTGGGGAAGGGCTTTACCTTTTCGACGGGCCTGCGCGGCGGGCGCTGATCGATCCATGCGGGTTGGCCGAACGAGGGGGACGCCATGTCGGATGCACCAAAGGGGAAGCGCCGCTGGGGGCTGATCGCGCTGGCGATCGTGGTCGTCCCGGTCATGCTCTTCTCGATCTATGCGGGGGCCGCGCTCAACTGGGCCTACTCCGAAGGGGAGCGCGCCGGCGTGCTGCAGAAGTTCTCGAACAAGGGGTGGCTCTGCAAGACGTGGGAAGGGGAGATCGCGATGACCACCGTCCCCGGCGTCGCACCGGTGATGTGGATTTTCACGGTGCGTGACGATCAGGTGGCCAAGTCGATGAGCGAGGCGGTGGGGAAGCGCGTGGTGCTCCACTACGCCGAGCATCGCGGGGTGCCGACCACCTGCTTCGGCGACACGCCCTACTTCGTCGACAAGGTCACCATCGCGCCCTGACGGCCCACTATATTGCGGGGTCTGCCAACGTGGAGCGCACGTGATGTTGTCCAAGATTGTCGCGGTGGTGATCGGTGCGGTGGTCGCGCCGGCAGCGCTGCTGTTTCACACTGAACTGAAGAGCTCGGTCCCCGGGCGCGATTCCATCGTGAAGGGGCCGCCGCGCGAGGTCGTCCTGACCTTCACCGGCAAGGTGAATCCGAAGGTGTCGTCGATCACCATCCTGCGTCCCGACTCGAGCAACGTGATGTCGCTGGTGATCGACACCAAGGCGGCCGGCAAGGAACTCCACGCCCCGCTGACCCGGCCGATCCCGCCGGGGCGATACGTGGTGCGCTGGAAGACCGCGTCGGCCGACGGCCACGTGGTGCGCGGCGCGTACGGCTTCTCGGTCGACTTCGTCGAGTGAGGCGCGTGTGGTTGGCGCTGCTCGCCGTGGGCACCATCGCCTGCGGCGAGAAGCTCGATCGTGAACTCTCCCCCGGCGGCTTCATCGGCGCCGAGGTGGTGACGCCGCGCCCGATGCCCGATGTGGTGCTGACCGATGCCAAGGGTGCGCCATACCATCTTGCCGAACAGACGCGCGGCACGGTGACGCTGCTCTTCTTCGGCTACATGCATTGCCCCGACGTCTGCCCGGTCCACCTCGCCAACCTCGCGGCGGTGCTCGACAAGCTGCCAGAAGATGTCGCACGCCAGGTGAAGGTGGTCTTCGTGACGGTCGATCCGTCGCGTGACTCGATGGCGGTGCTGGCACCGTGGGTGGCGGGCTTTGACCCGCGCTTCATTGCGCTCACCGGGTCTGACTCCACCATCAAGGCGGCGCAACTCGCCGCGGGATTGCTCACGGCCGAGCAGGACACGACGCGCGGCGCGAAGGACTATCTGGTGGGGCACGCCTCGCAGGTGATCGCGCACACGCGCGACGGACTCGGCCGGGTGCAGTATCCGTTCGGGACACGGCAGCGGGATTGGGCGCATGACATTCCGAGGCTCGTGGAGTACGGCCGATGATCGATCATGGATGATGGATGATGGATGATGGATGATGGATGATGAATGATGGATGATGGACCTACGACCTACGACCTACGACCTATGACCTCCGCGCGCCTGCTCCTGCTGCTCCTCTGCACCACGGCCTGCGGCGCGGCGGAGGGTCCGCTCAGGGTGTCGCGTCTCGAGGTGAGCATGGCTCCCGTCGGCGCGGTCGCCGCGTCGGGCTACTTCGTGCTCCGGAATGCGGGCGCGCTGGCGGACACGCTGGATCGGGTGACGACGCCTGCCGCCGATTCCGTGACGATCCACGAATCGATGGATCACGGCGACGGCCAGGTGATGATGATGCCGCTGACGTGGGTGGCGGTGCCGGCCGGTGATTCGGTGGTGTTCGCGCTGGGTGGGCGGCATCTGATGCTCGAGCACTTCCCGACGCCGCTCGCGGTGGGCTCGGCGGTGACGCTGACGTTCCACTTCCGCAGTGGCCGGACCATCACGCAGTCGACCACCGTGCATGCGGTCGGTGGAAAGGAGTAGCTGATGCAGTGGTGGTGTGCGGCGACGGGGCTGCCGTGGAGCTGGCAGTGGCAATGGTACCCCGGGGTGCACCTTGCCCTGTTGCTGCTCGCGGTCGGCTGGTGGCAGCTCGGCGTGCGGCAGCAGTGGACGCAGCGGCCCTGGGGCTGGTTTGCCACGGCGTGGATCGCGCTGCTGATCACCCTCGATTGGCCAGTGGGCAAGCTGGGCGCCGGCTATCTCGCCTCGGTGCACACCTTCCAGTTCCTGATGCTCACCCTGCTGGCGGGGCCAGCGCTGCTGCGCTCGATCCCCGAGGAAGGGTGGCTCGCGTTCGCGCCCGTGGGGTCGAGTCGCCATCGACTGCTCAGCACCATGGCGAAGGCGATCCCCGGCCTGGCCTGCTACAACCTGATCGTGGTGGCGAGCCACCTCCCCGCCGTCGTCGATCCGGCGATGCAGTCGCAGCTCGGCTCCTTCCTGATCGACTTCAGCTGGCTCGCGGCGGGGCTCTTCCTCTGGTGGCCGCTGGTCGCGCCGAAGGCGTTCACGCGGCTCGGCACGTTCGGGAAGATGGGCTACCTCTTCGGCGCGACCATTGTCCCGACGATCCCGGCGATGATGATGGTCTTCTCCGACTGGCCGCTGTACGCGCTGTACGAGCTGGCGCCGCGCGTCGATGTCCGCCTCTCGGCCAACGAGGACATCATGCTCGCCGGCCTCACGATGAAGCTGCTCGGCGACATCCCGCTCTGGATCGCCCTGGCCGTCGTGTTCTTTCGGGGGACCGCACAGCGGGATACCGTCGACGCGTGAGGCGGATCAGGCCGCCTTCGGCCCGCAGCGGTTGATCCCCAGGGCCGAGTAGAGGGGGCAGAAGCCGGTCAGGCCGGTCAGCAGGGGGACGAAGCCGAGCCACTGCAAGACGGTCCCGGCGGTCCCGGTGACGGTGTGGGTCCAGCCGAGGTAGAGCATGGCGAGGCCGGCGACGACACGGATCCCGCGGAACAGGGGGGATTCATTGCAGGGCATGGGGTACTCCGGAATGGGCAGAGTGGGGGGACACCCTACCAGAGGATAACGCCCGGTACCGGTTCCCGGTTCCCCGATTCGGTGGACACCGGCCAGAGGGGCGACTAGAATCCCCCGGCATTCGGCGCCGTAGCCAAGTG
The DNA here is from genome assembly GCA_016720805.1 of Gemmatimonadota bacterium. Classification (NCBI taxonomy): domain Bacteria; kingdom Pseudomonadati; phylum Gemmatimonadota; species Gemmatimonadota bacterium. The sequence goes on from JADKJZ010000003.1 coordinate 137,525, forward strand.
GTAAGGCAGAGGTCTGCAAAACCTCCATCACCGGTTCGACTCCGGTCGGCGCCTTGGGAAGCAGCGAACAGGGAACAGCGAACGGCGAACAGCGTGAAATGGTGAGGGGTGAGGGGTAAGGGGGCTGTTCCCCCTCACTCCTCACCCCTTACCGCTGTTCGCTGCTCGCCGTTCGCCGTCTCCCATTCCGACTCCCCCCGTGGTGAATCTTTCTCCGGTTCTCGGGGTATGATGAGACTCACTTCTACTGTTGAGTCTCAGATGATCTCGGATCTGCTGGCTTTTGGTGGCGTTGGGGCGCACCCCGTCCAACCGAAGGAACTCGCGGCCGCTCGGCCGCTGTATGAATGCCGCGCGGCGTTGCTCGCGGCGCATCTGGCGCATGTCGAGGCCACCTCGCCGGCCGACGCCGGTCCGCACCGGATTGCCGCGGCACGTGCCCAGGGCGAACTCGAGTGGCTGGCCGTCCGTGAGGCCGAGGAGAAGCGCTACGCCGAGTACACGCGGGCGAACCCGGCGGGGCTGGGAAGGGACCTGAAGGAGATGGTGGCGAGCTTCTTCGGACGGTGAGGCAGGAGGATCGATCATCGATTATCGATCATCGATCATCGTCTATCTTTCGCCCATGACTGCCTGGCATCTCAAATACGTCGGTCGCCGCTGGACCCTCGTCGGCCTCGTGCTGGCGATGTTCCTCTCGGCGATCGAGGCCACCGTCGTGGCCACCGCCCTCCCGACCATCGTCCACGATCTTGGTGGTGACGCCCGCTACGGCTGGGTCAACATCGCCTATCTGCTGGCCAGCACGGTCGCGATTCCGCTCTACGGCAAGCTCGCCGACCGGCATGGTCGCGCGCCGCTGCTCTATATCGGCCTCCTCCTCTTTGCGCTCGGCTCGCTGGTGTCGGGCTTCGCCCCGACCTTCGATCTCCTCGTCCTCGGGCGGGTGATCCAGGGTGCCGGGGCCGGCGCGATCCAGCCGGTCACGATGACGATCGTCGGCGACCTCTGGGAGGTGCACGAGCGCGGCAAGGTGCAGGGGATCATCGGCGCGGTCTGGGGCACGTCCGGCGCGATCGGTCCGCTGCTCGGCTCGTTGCTCGCGACGACGGTCGGCTGGCGCTGGATCTTCTGGATCAACATTCCGTTCGCCCTCGCGGCGATCGGCATCGTGGCGCTCGCCTATCGCGAGCCGGCGCGGGTTCGCAGCACCGTCCCGCTCGATCGCCTCGGCGTGCTCTGCACCGCGGTCGGTGCGTTTGCACTGCTGCTCGCGATCGAGCAGGTGGCCACGCTCCCGATGGCGATTCTCTCGATGGCGGCCTTCGGTGCGCTGGTGTTTGTCGAGCAGCGCGCTGCCGATCCGGTGATTCCGGTCAACATTCTGCGGTCGCCGAGGCTGGGAACGGGGATCGCGTTGCTGGGGCTGTTGGGGGCGATGATGATGGTGGTGCTCACCTGGTTGCCGCTCCGTTTGATTGCTGGCGGCGGGTCGATCGCGGCGTCGGCGGCGCTCTCGCCCTTGCTGCTCGGGTGGCCGATCGCGGCGAGCCGCTCGCCCGCGCTGATGATGAAGCAGGGCCGCCGCGCGACCATCCGGCTCGGCGCGCTGCTGCTGGCAATTGGCGCGCTCGCGCTCGCGGGCTTCGTCTCGAGCAACGCGACGATCTGGGTGCTTGCCGCGATCATGTTCGTGATGGGCCTCGGCTTCGGCCTCCTCTCGACGACGACGGTGGTGGACGCGCAGTCGACGGTGGCGCACGGCCAGCGCGGTGTCGTCACCGCACTCGGCGCCTTCTCACGCTTCCTCGGCGGCGCGATCGGCGTCGCCGCCCTCGGCGCACTGCGCGGATTGCCGGGGCCGGTCGCCGGGCACGGGATGACGTGGGTGTTCGTCGGGCTGGCCGGGGTAGGGCTGGTGACGATGGCGGTGGCGATGGGGTATGCGCATGACATGCATGTCGAAGCGGGATGATCGATGATGGATGATGGATGATGGATGATGGATGATGGATCAGTGCGTCGTCATCCCGAGCGCAGCGAGGGACCTGCGTGGTCGCGAATGCACTGACACCTGGCCCATCTGCGGCTACGCAGATCCCTCGCTCTGCTCGGGATGACCACTGCCTGAATGAAGTGCGTGCACTTGTCACTGCAATCCGAAATTCCCTCTCGCCTCAGAGGACTGGATGATCACGGTCGAATGCCGACTGCCCTCCTGGGCCGCCCGATGACGATGCTCACCGTCCGCATTGGTTCGGCTGTGTTTGCCGCCGTGTTGGAGAGCGAACTCGCCCCACAGACGGTCGAGGCATTCCAGGCGCGCCTCCCATTTGCGGGGCAGCTCGTGCAGGCGCGCTGGAGTGGTGAGTCGGGTTGGGTCCCGCTCGGCGATTACGATCTGGGCGTCGGTGAAGAGAACGCCACCAGTCACCCCGCACCCGGGCAGGTGCTCTGGCATCCGCCCGGGCTGAGCGAGGCGGAGCTGCTGGTGCCCTACGGGAGCACGGTTTTCTCAAGCCGCGTCGGGCAGCTCGTGGGCAATCACTTTCTGACGATTCGCGACCCACAGGGTGAGCTCGCCGAGGTTGGACGCCGACTGATGTGGGAGGGGGCGCTGCCGATCTCGTTTGAGGTGACCGACCCCTAGTTCGGCCCTCGGTCGGCGATCCACCTCGCTGGTGGCAATCGGACCACGACTCGCGACACTCCGACGCGGGGCGCGTGTTCCGGCATGGCGCGCGTGGCGCCTCGCGCCGCTCGGGACGGTGATAGCTTTATCAAGATTTCCAGGAGGCATGCCGTGGCCGGTTCGGAAAAGGTGCAGGGCCCAGCGTCCTACTTCCCGTCCATCGAGAAGAAGTACGGCCATCCGGTCGCCCACTGGTTCGGCGTGCTGCAGCGCGCGGGCGACCTCAAGCACATGGAGTTGGTCGCGCTGCTCAAGTCGGAGCACGGACTCGGCCACGGCCACGCGAATGCGCTGGTCGCGTATCATCTGGCGAAGCGGTAGGGTTTGGCCGAGCTCCCGCACCCGTGGCGCCCCGCCTGACGCGGGGCGGGGGTAGCTTGGAGGATGCTCCGTCGCACGTCCGGTCAACGGCACAGCGTGCACCCACATCCCGACGCAGAGTCACCTCCCCCGTCCCCTGATGAGGCACCTGCATGTTCGGAAATCTCGGTGGTGCTGAGCTCCTGATCATCCTTGGGGTCTTCGCCGTCCCGGTGGCGGCGGGCTGGGCCCTCGTCAGGGCCTGGGACCGACGGGACACCGCCGCGCGCGATCTGCACCGGCTCAGCGCGGAGGTCGCGGCGCTGGCCGAGCAGAATTTCCTGCTGGCCGATGAGTTGGCCGACCTCGCCGCCGAGGCGAAGGCGTCGGCACGCCTCGCGGCCACGGATCGGCCGCCGCGCGCAGACGCCAGCCTGACCCATCCACCGACCGCATAGGAGGCTGACCGATGGGCGGACTCCTGTTGTTCATGATCCTGGGTGGTGCCGCGTACTATGCCGTGCGGATGCGCCGGAACAACGACACCCACGGTTCCCTCGCCGCACGCGTGAGTGAGCTCACCAGTCAGCTCGGTCAGCTGCGTGAGGCGCAGTGGAAGATGCGGACGGCGATTGACAGCCTGCGCGAAGAGCAGGACTTCAGGAATCAACTCACCACGCCGAGCGACAAGGAACAGTAGGGCGCCACGAGCCACGATCCCGGACATCGAGGGATCGTGATCACCCCGGAGGTTGTATCCTGCTGAGACAGATCGCGCTCGCCGGCGCACTCACCCTGCTCACCTCTTGCCGCGAGGCCGACCCTGCGTCGACGTCCGCCGCGGTCATCGACCTCGACCCGGTTCTCGACAGCGTCGTCGGCGTCGATCAGCCCGAGGTGGCCTACGAGACGGCACCCGGCGTGCTGCTGCTGCCGGAGCCACTGCTGCCGGGGTTGATCCGGCTCGATTTCGCGACCGGACGCCGCGACACGGTTGGTCGCGCCGGGGAAGGCCCGGGGGAGTACAGGGCACCGGGCTTCGTCTTCGCGTTGCCGGCGGGTCGGATCGGGGTCGTGGACGGCCCCGCCCGACGGGTCACGGTGTTGGCCCCCGCGCTGACCTTCGAGGAGCACCGTGCCATTCCCGCGGGGCTCTCGCCGTTCCTGCTGCGTGCCGACACGCTGGGCAATCAGCTCGGTGTCGGCCCAGGCGCCCCGCAAGCGGCGCCCGGTGATTCCGCGCCCGTCGTGCGCCTTCGTGCGGCGGCCACGACCGTCGACACCGTCGGCTTTGTGGAGCGGTTGCAGACGGCCCCGATCCAGATCGGTCAGATGGGGATGATGGCGCCGGCGGAGTACGCGCCGCGTGATCTCTGGGGCGTCGATCAGGACGGCACGGTGTGGATCGCGCGGGGATCGCGTCGAGCGTTGGAGTTCATCAGTCGCGAGGGCACGCGGACGACCTTCCCGATCCCGTTCGCGCCGATCCCCACGGTCGACGCCGATCGCGCCCTCTTCCGCGGCCTTCCCGCGCCCGAGGGGCTCGACCGCGCCGCGCGCGTGCTGGCACCGATCAAGGGTCCGTTCCAGGAAGTCCGAGCCGACCTGTCGGGACGCTACTTCCTCTGGCTGAATCAGCCGGCCGGTTACACCACGGAGCTCTATGCGGAGTTCGATCGCACCGGCACGCACCTGCGCACGATTGCCCTTCCGCAGTCGTGGAAGATCATCGCCGTCAGTGCCACCGCGATCTATGCCGCGCGCGAGTCGGAGAGCGGGGAATGGAACATCCGGCGCTATGGCAGGCCTCGGTGATGATGCCACCGTCCACTGGACGCAGGCTCGGACTCATGACCTGCTGCATCGTCGCACTCGTTGCCGCGGTCGTGCCGGCGGCGGCGCAGGGCGGCAATCGGAGTGGTCTCACGCTCGGTGCCGGGCTCTACACCTCGGCGCGGTCGCTGGGTACGCGGAATGGCGGCACCGCGCAGCTGTCGAACGCACCAGCGGTCACCGTGGGCTTCGACGCGTGGCCTCGGGCTGCCTCGGTCGGATTCAGGATCGTGGCGATGGCGAGTGTCACCGAAGGCTACCGCGTGGAGCCGACGGCGCGCTGCCAGCACGACTGCACACCGCGGGATCTGCAGGCTGGTCGTTTCTGGGCGGCGACCGCCAGTCTGGTTCGTGCCTTTGGTGGCGATGGTCTGGGCGTCGAGCTCGAACTCGGCGGCGGAGTCCGGCAGTACGCCTTCTCCGACCTCACCTGTGTGTGCGTGCCGATTCCCCCGAACTGGGACCCCGAGACGGTGCTGGTCTCGACGGCGTTCCACCGATCGCATACGGCGCCGCTGCTCCGGCTCGGCGCCGCGGTTCGGCTCCCTTGGCGGGCCCTGCCGGTCCGCGTGACCGCGGCCGATCATGTGAGCCGCGGTCCAACCGGGCAGGTGGCGCACGATCTGCTGTTCTCGGCCAACATGCTCTTTCCGGCCGTACGTCGGCCGTGAGCCGCACCATCACCCATCCCAACGAGGCCGCCTTCCCCAAGGGCGTCGGCGGCCCGGTCTTGCGTGCGCTCGCCAACGCGGGGATCCGCTCGATGGCGGAGCTGGCGAAGTGGGCCGAAGCGGACGTTGCGGCACTGCACGGCGTGGGACCGAAGGGGATGCGGCTGTTGGGAGAGGCCTGGCAGAGGGGCCACCAGCGATGATCAACGCGAAGTGGCACAAGGACCACGTCATGCCGATGGGCTCCACGCTGAGTCAGCGGGTCCAATGGCACGTGGCGCACGCGAAGGCGTGTGGCTGTCGCGAGATCCCGCCGACTGTGTTGAAGGAACTGGAGCGGCTCGGGAGGACGCCGCCGAAGCGGAAGGGGCACGACGGCTGAGCGCCAGCTCCACGACCATGCACTGCCACAGCTTCCCGCCGATCGCGCGCCCTGACGCGCGCCTCCTGATCCTCGGCTCCATGCCGGGGAAGGTCTCGCTGCGCGACCAGCAATACTACGCCCATCCCCAGAACGCCTTCTGGGCGATCATCGCCGACATCCTCGGCTTCGACGCCGCGAGTCCCTACACCGATCGCGTGACCGCGCTGCAGGATGGTCGGATCGCTCTCTGGGATGTGCTCAAGTCGTGTACCCGCGAGAGCAGCCTCGACGCCGACATCGATCCGTCGACGATTGTCCCCAACGACTTTGCAAAGTTCTTCGCAACGCATCCGGACATCCGCCGCGTCTGCTTCAACGGCGCCAAGGCGGCGACGCTCTTTGCCAGGCACGTCACCCCGACACTCCCCTCGACGCACGATCTCGAATTGCTGCGGCTCCCCTCGACCAGTCCCGCCAACGCCGGCGTGTCGCGCGCGGAGAAGTTGCGGGCGTGGCGGGTGATTGGGCATGTTGACTAGCCGCCCCACTCGGAGCCCCCATGTCCGGCCGCATTGAAGCCCTCTGGAGCAAGCGCGCGCATCGCGGGCCGATGGACCCGCGCGCCGACGCCACCCTGGTGCCGAACAAGGGGATGGCCGGGAGCGTCGGCCGCAGCACGCGCCGCCAGGTGACCATCCTCTCGCGCGAGGCGTGGGAGACCGCGACCACCGAGCTCGGCGCCACGGTCGACCCGTCGATGCGCCGCGCCAACATCCTCGTCTCCGGCCTCGACCTCCACGACACGCGCGGACGCACGCTCCGCATCGGCAGCTGCCGACTGATCATCGGCGGCGAGCTCACTCCCTGCGAACGGATGGAGGAGGCGTCGCCCGGTTTGCAGGCGGCGCTGACGCCGAGGTGGCGCGGTGGCGTCTTCGCGCAGGTGGAGGAGGGTGGGGAGGTGAGGGTGGGGGATGTGGTTCAATGGGAGCCCGGTGATCTGTCATCCCGAGCGTAGCGAGGGACCTACGTGAACATGAATGCACTTATGCCCACCCATTCGCAGCGACGCAGGTCCCTCGCTACGCTCGGGATGACACGCTCGGAAGCGACCGACGATAAATTCCCCCGCAACCCTCCAACCCTCCACCCCCCTGACCCGAGGCCCCCCATGAAGATCACCGTCGAAACCGTCGTGAACGCCCCCATCGATGAGGTCTGGCGCGCCTGGACGACGCCGGCCGACATCATCCAGTGGAATGCCGCGTCCGAGGACTGGCACACCACCGCGGCCACCGTCGATCTCCGCGCGGGCGGCGCGTTCTCGTCGCGAATGGAGGCGAAGGACGGCAGCATGGGGTTTGACTTCGCGGGGACGTACACCAGGGTGGAGCCGCATCGGCTGATCGAGGCGGCGTTCGGTGATCGAGTCATGCTGGTCGAGTTCGAGACGGAGAACCACGGCATCGTGGTGCGCGAGACCTTTGACGCCGAGACCACCCACCCCGAAGAGATGCAGCGGGCGGGGTGGCAGGCGATCCTCGACAACTTCAAACGGCACGTCGAACAGGGGCGGTGATGCCTACCGCGTGACCCGATTCACGTATTTCTCGATCCCGTCCAGCACGCGCTGCAGGCCGAAGTCGAAGGACTCCACCATCGTCCGACCGGGTGACTCCGCCGGCGCGGTAAGGATTGCCGCGAAGGCGGCGAAGCGCGGGTCGCCGATCGCCCGCCCGAGGTCTGCGCCGACCGCCGCCCCCCACTGCCGTTCGGAGATGCCGCGTGCCCTGGCGCGCGCCAGCGAGATCGAGGTGTCCGCGGCGCCGCGCGTGTAGCCGTCGATCACGCTGATCATCTGCCCGACATCCGCCGGCGTCATGGCCGTGCGTGACAGGGGCCGCGCGACCGCTTCCAGCCAGGCCATCCAGTTGGGGCCATGCGGCGCTGCGACGAATGGCAGCTCCGCCAACCAGGGTCGGCCACAGAGCATATCCCGCTTCGCGTGCGCCCACGCCGCCACCTCGGCGCGCCACCCGACACGGGGACCTTTGGGTGTCGGCGGGAGTCCCATCCCCGCGTCGACCAGCGCGTCGATGAGTGCGTCCTTGCTCGGGAAGTAGCGGTACAGCGCCATCGCGGTGACGCCGAGCTGCTGCGCCACCGCCTGCATCGTCACGGCGCTGAGCCCGTCGGCGTCGGCGATCGCGATCGCCGCCTGCACCACGTCGTCGGCCGTGATCGACGGTTTCGGCCCTCGGCCCGGGACTGAGCGTGCCTCCCACAGCAACTCGCTGCGCCGCTGCAACTCCGGGTCGGGAGCGCTCGCGGCCTGCATCAACGCGTCGTGCGTCAGCTCCCGGCCGATGCCGGGTGCCGCGCCGCCGCTCTGCTTCCGGCGGCTCCCGCTCGCCGCTGCTTTCCGTGCCATAGCTCCCACCGCCATAGGGGTTGACAAACCCTAAACTGTTTATAACATATACAGCAATAGTATACGACGTATACTAATAACCGTCGGCCCGGAATGCGAGCACCGCTCGCCACCGCCCGGCACCACGCCCGACCCGAGGATCGCTCCATGACCGCCTTCGCCCTGACCCCCCGCACCCTGACCGCCGTCCTCCTGCTCACGGTGGCCGCCGCCCGCCCCGCCCGCGCCCAGGAAGAAGTCCCCCGCTGGCAGTTCCGGATCGCCAGCGGCTCGCTGCTGCCGACCGGTGCCCAGCGCGATGCCGTCAAGCGCGCGCCGATGATCGCGGCGCAGCTCTCCCGCGGCATCACGCCGGCCATCGCCGTGGTCAGCACCATCGGCTGGGCGCGGAGCCGCGACCTCGCGACCATCGATGCCGCCCGGCTCGACATCTTCAGCGCCGATCTCGGCCTCGAGGCCACCGCCTCGACCCGACAGATCAGCAAGACCTTCTCCTTCACGCCGATCATCGGCCTCGGTTCGGGCATGCGGTACTACCATCATCGGCACCTCGCGGCCGATGCGACCACCACGCTCGGCGGGTACGTCGCGGCCGGCGGCGAAGTCGGCATCGGCCGCGTCGGCGTGCGCCTGGAGGTGCGCGACTACCTCACCAACTTCACGCCGCTGATCGCTGGCGGACGCAGTGCGGTGCGCAACGACGTCATGCTGCTCGGCGCGCTGCGCCTGAAGCGGCGCTAGTCGATCGTGTCACCGATCGGCGGGGGCGGGGGAGGAAATCCTCTCCACGCCTCACGCCGCCGTGGTACCTTCAACCATGCCGCGCGCGCTCCCCACGACGCTACGTCTCATCACTTGCACCCTGGTCATCGCGATCGCACCGCTGACGACCTCGTGCGGCTCCGACGCGACCCGTGATACCGTCGTGCGCGACAGTGCCGGCGTCCGGATCGTCGAGAACGCCAGGCCCACGGCCGCGACGATCGCACTCGAGCCTCGTCCGCAGATCGACATCGGCCCTGCTGCCGGCGTGCAGGGCGAGTTCATCGGCACGCCGATTTCGGCAGTGCGACAGCGCGACGGCACGATCGCCGTCGCTGCGTGGATCACGACCGAGTTCCGGCTCTTCGACTCGACCGGGGCGTGGCGGCAAACTGTCGGGCGGAGTGGTGAAGGGCCGGGGGAGTTCGACGTCCTGGGCTTTCTCTTTCGCGGCCCCGGCGATTCGCTGATGACGTTCGAGCCTGCGCTCCGGCGCGTGCAGCGCTGGACGCCGGGCGGCCAGTTCGTGGCTCGGCACGAGCTTACCCCGCCACGGGGCCGGCCCGCAGGATGGCTCGCTGGTGTCTTCGCCGACGGTACCCTCCTGCTGACAACCAGCCGGCCCGATCCCACGCGAACGACCAACACCACGATGGGTGGCACGGTCCTGCTGCAGGGGGTCGCGCTCGAGGGCGCCCGCTGGGATTCGCTGCTCACCTATCGGGAAGCACGCACGCTCCGCCACATCCAGCATCCCGACTGGGGGTATGCCGAGCCGCTCTTCGAGCCGGTACCGAGTGTTGCCGTGCGGGGGTCCCGCATGGCGTTCGCCACCGGGGAGCGGTTCGAGATCGAGCTGCGCAACGCCAGAGGCGAGCTCACGATGTTGCTGCGTCGTGACGCGCCCGAGCGCGTCGTGAGTGCCGCCGAGCGGGAGCGCGCGATCGAGGCCTGGGTGGGTCAGCGACGCGACACGCTTCGCACCCTGATGCTGCCGCGACTGCGGAGTGTTGCCGATCGCCGCGCTCGGCCGGCGATCTCGTCGGTGCACCTCACCGAGGACGGCGGCGTCTGGGCAGTGTACGGCGATCCGACCCTCGGGGAGGCTGTCCGTGCGTCGGTCTTCGATGCCGCCGGGCAGTGGCTCGCGGACGTCGTCCTCCCGAGTGGCTTCGAGATCGCGCAAGTCGACGCGGACGGGGTGCTCGGCGTGACGGTCGACGGCGAGGGGTTTCGGCACATCCAGTTCTATCGAGTGACGAAGTAAGGTCCGGAAGCGCGTCGGAGGAGGGGCCGTCACGCGAAACGCGGATGAAGTCACCGGTGGCTTCATCCGCGCATTGATCCCGCATCTATACCTGCAGGCCTAGTGGCCGGGACTTCCGTGCGCGTCCTTCTTGGGACTCGCGGTATCGACGCCGCCCTCATGGGTCGAACGGTCCCGATGGTCACCCATTGGTGCCACTCCACTGGGTGACCGTGTCATCGCGGAACCTCGCGCCGGCGCGCCTTCGGATAGCATGTGGGACGTGGCCCGGCCCACGGGGGACACATGCTGCGCAGGTGATGCATTTCCCTCGGCACAGCCCGAGCGGCTGGGTTCGAGCAAAGCGGTGTCAGCCCGAGCGCAGCGAGGACCTGCGTGATCGCGAATGGACTTCAGCCTCCGTGGTCATGGGGTGAGGCGCTCAGGGGGCTGCCTCGTACCTCACCGCCCCACCTCACCCCGCGCGCCCCGTTCACCTTTCACCCTTCACGTCCCGATCCACTTCGAACGATTCTCCCGCCGAGAGTGTCCAACAGCTGAGTCACACCTCCTGGCCCCGCCAAGCGGGGCGTCTCGTCTGTCCGAGGTCCGTCGTGCCCCCACTGTCATCATGCCGCCGCGCGCGGTTGTTCTTGCTGCTGCTCGGCGCTGCCACTCCCTTGGCTGCGCAGACGCCCCCTCGCCTGCCGATCACGCGCGAGGTGCTGGTCCCGGCGGAGCGTGCGAATCTCACGGAGATCGGCACCACGCTGTTGCTCCGCAACGGCGATCTGATCATGACGCAGTATCGCGAAGGCGTAGTGCGGCGCTTCGATCGCTCCGGTGCACCCACCGTGATTGGACGGAAGGGGGAGGGGCCGAGCGAGTTCCAGATGCCGACCATCGCAGGGACGGTGGGTGATTCACTGTGGATCGGGGACGTCCGCCTGCGACGGACGACGTTCTTCCGACCCGATCGCACGCTGCTGCGCACCGTCCCGTATCCCGATGCGGCAAAGGCCTCAGGGAATGGCGTGCGGTGGCAGATGGTGATGCCGTTGGCATATCTGCGGAATGGCGTCCTGCTCGCCGACGGTTGGCACGATCCCGTGGCCGCGCGCCCGGCGTGGGCGACGCCGACCGAGTGGAGCGGTTCGGCCATCCTGCGCCTCGCGGCGAGCGGCGTGATGCAGCGCGTGGTGGCGTGGCTCCCCACGAGCAACTGTTCCGAGACGGTGCCGGTGAAGGGGGGCGAGGTGATCGTCCGGATTCCATTCTGCACTGGGACGCCACGGCATATCGATCCCGAGAGTGGACGCATCGCCCTGGCCCTCGCCAGCGCCGGCGGTACCCGGCTCGTGGTGCTCTCGGCGCTGGGCGACACGCTCTTCACCAAGCTGCTGCGGATTCCGCCGGTGGCGATCCCGAAGAGCCAGCGCGACAGCGCGAGTCGAGCGGAGGCGGAGCGAAATGGCGTCGGCGGGGCCGCGTTCGAGAAGGCGATGGCGCGGATCCCGACGGTGCATCCTGCGGTGGCGCGCATCCTCAACGGCCGCGACGGGTCGCTGTGGATCGAGGTGGCGTCGCCGGGCGTCGATCGGGTGTGGCAGCTTCTTGATGCGCGTGGCAACGTGCTCGGTGCCGTGACGCTGCCGGGTGCGGTGCAGCTTGCGGTCGCCGAGCGGGGGATGCTGTGGGGTGTCGAGAGCGATGAGGATGGACTGATGCAGGTGGTGGGGTTCCGCGTGGGTGCGGCTTCGCGGAGGTAAGGAGGGGGAAACGAAATCGGGGGCCCCTCCGTCGGACGCTGGAAGTGAATGTGGTGCCGCGTCCTTCCCACCCTCGCAGTACCTTCCGAGGGTCGCCCCACCCCAGGAGCCCGAGATGATCCGCCCCGTCGCGCTGGCGCTGGCCAGCCTCCTCGTCCTGCAGCCCGCCCCGCCGACCTGGCGCCTCGTGGAGGAGTGGCGGGTCGGCGGCGAGCCCTCCGGCCCCCATGCGCTGCATGATGTGCGCGACCTGGAACTGCTCCCCAACGGCAACATCGTGCTGCTCGAGTTCAAGGATCAGCAGATCCACTTCCTCGACGGTCGCGGGAAACCGGTGCGGACGGTCGGTCGCAGTGGCGGGGGTCCGGGCGAGTACCAGAATGCGAACGGCTTCGTGGTCTTCCCGAATGGCAACCTGCTCGTCAACGATCCCAATGCCCATCGCTTCACGCTGCTCAACAGCAAGGGCGATTTCCTCAAGGCCGTTCCGATGGGTCAAACGCGCAGCTTCGGGTGGCTGTGGGACGCCTGGGTCGACGCGCAGGGGCGGCTGGTCGAAATCGACTACGTGCGGCGAGGGGAGAAGTTCATGGCGGCGCGCGAGCGGTGGTCGGCCGACCTCACCAAGAGCGAGACGCTCTTGCCGGCTGAGTGCCCACCGGTCCCGGGGCCACCCGCGGAGGCGCGGTCGTATTCCTTCCGGAATGCAAATGGTGGGATGTCGATGTCGATCCCTTACGTCGGGCCCACCATGCCCGCCCTCTTCACGGTGGATGGCGCACAGTGGGGCGCGTCATGGCCTACCTTCTCGCCAATCAGGCGTCTTCCGGCCGGGACATGCACGCCGGACGTGACGATCCCGCTTGCCGGCGCGCCCGTCGCGATTCCGACCGTCGTCCGCGACTCGGCGGTGAAGCGGGTGGTGGAGGCGGCGAGCAAGTACAGCTCCACGCCGCCAGATCTCTCGCGGATCCCGCGCGTCTTTCCAGCGTTCGATGTGATGCGGCTCGACCAGCTCGGCCAGCTCTGGGTCTCGCGCTGGACGGATGCCACGCGCAAGCGTTTCGAGGTGTACGGCAAGGGCGGCGTGCCGGTGGCGACGCTCGATGCGCCGCCGTCGCTCGTGATGGTCCGGCCGACGATCATCACGGCCGATCGCTTCATCGCGATCGTGACCGACGAGGATGACGTCCCGTATCTCGTGTCGTATCGGATCGTGAAGTAGAGGCGACGCATCCGTCGCCCACCGTCCAGCCACCAGGATCCGTTCCATGTCCCAGCTCTCCCTCGTCGCCCTCGTGGTCCGCGACTACGACCCGGCGATCGACTTCTTCGTGAACGTCCTGCAGTTCGAGCTGGTCGAGGACACGCCCTCGCTGACGAACGACGGGCGGCCGAAGCGCTGGGTCGTGGTGCGTCCGGTCGGCGCTGAGACGGGGATCCTGCTCGCGCGGGCCGACGGGGCGCAGCAGGAAGCCGCCGTTGGCCAGCAGTTCGCGGGGCGGGTCGGCTTCTTCCTGCGGGTCGATGATTTCGACGCCACCTATGCGCGAATGGTCGCCGCCGGGGTGACGTTCGTGGGCGCGCCGAGGGAGGAGTCGTACGGGAAGGTGGTGGTGTTTCTGGACCTGGAGGGGAATCGATGGGACCTTCTGGGGTAGCTTCCTCGATGAGCTCTCCCCGCTTTCTCCGGCGTGCCTACCTGCGCCCAGACGCCGAGCTTCGGCCGGATCTCTTTCCGGGGACGTTGCCGTTTGTCCGGAGCCTCGATCTCCAGTTCGACGCGCCCGTGACCATCCTGATCGGCGAGAATGGCTCGGGGAAGTCGACGGTGGTCGAAGCGCTGGCGGAACTCTGCGGGCTCCCGGCCGGTGGCGGCGGTCGCAACGAGCTCGCCGACCTGCGGACGCCCCAGGGTCGCAGCGAGCTGGCGCCGTTCCTCCGCGCGTCCTTCGCGACCAAGCCGCGGCATGCCTACTTCTTTCGGGCGGAATTTCAGGCGCACTTTGCGACGCTGCTCGAGGAGCGGAAGGCGGACCCCGAGTTTCTGGGCGATCCCTTCGCGCGCTATGGCGGCCGCTCGCTGCACACGCGATCGCACGGCGAGGCCTTCTTGTCGGTGCTCTCATCGTGGATGACCCCGGGCCTGATCCTGATGGACGAACCCGAGGCGGCGCTCTCACCGCAGCGGCAGCTGGCGCTGCTGGTGCAGATGGCGAGACTGGCGCAGGGTGGGGCGACGCAGTTCGTGATCGCGACGCACTCGACCATCCTGATGACCTACCCCGGTGCCGCGCTGCTCTCCTTCGACGACGGGACAATCAGCCCCACGACGCTCGAGGAGACGTCGCACTTTCAGATCACCAAGGGGCTGCTGGAGCATCCCGAGCGCTACTGGCAGCACTTGTTGCGTGACGAGGAGCAGGGGTAGTGGTGGAGGACTACGCCCCCCGCCGCCACGGGCGCAGCACGGTGTAGACCGGGACCGACGTCGGCGACGCACGGTCGACGGCCAGGAGGCGGCGGTAGACGAGATGCGCGATCGCCGACTGCACCGTGCGCTTCGACAACCCCGTCGACTCGGCGATGTCCTGCAGCGCCATCGCGATCTGCGGGCGATGCGGGCTATGGGCCCAGCGCGTGAGGGTCAGGTAGACGAGAAAGGCCGACGGCTGTCGATCGTGGCTGACCAGGTCGGCCATCAACGTGTCGATGATGTACGGGTCGAGCGTGATCACCATGGGGTCGCTCCGGGGGCTATGGCAGTCCTTGCCATAGTAACGATTACGCGCCTTGCGCGCCAATTCCCCGCGGGCGATGGTTTCCGCCGTACGGCATCGCAACTTCGACCCTTTCGCCTCCGGAGCCTCGCATGATCAAGCAGGTGAAGTTCGTCAGCATTCCCGTCCACGACCAGGACCGCGCCCTCGCCTTCTATACCGAGAAGATGGGGTTCCGCATCGCCACCGACTCGCCGATGGGACCCGGGCAGCGATGGATCGAGTTGAGCATCCCGCGCGCACAGACCGGCGTGGTGCTGTTCACGGCACCCGGCCAGGAGGGGTGGATCGGCGGCTTCATGAACATCTCCTTCCAGTGCGACGATGTGGTCGCGACGTACCACGAGCTCAAGGCCGCCGGCGTCGAGTTCGTGAAGGAGCCCAAGGTCGAGCCGTGGGGCACGTCGGCGATCTTCAAGGACAGCGAAGGAAACCAGTTCGTGCTGTCGACGGGGTGAGGGCGGGGCCTACCCCGCACACCCCTTCACCGCCTGTGCGCGATACGCCACCCTGCGCGGATCCGCACGCTCCTCGGCGAGCCGCGCCGCCTCGGCGTAGCTCTGCCGGGCCGCCGCGGTCTCACCGGCCCGACAGAGCGCCTCCGCCAGCGCGCGATGAACGTTGAGCGCCGCCGGAAAGAGCGCCGCGTTGCGACGGAACGTCGCCAACGCCTCGGGTACGGCACCGCCTCGCAATTGGGCCAGGCCGATCTGGTTGATCACCCGCTCGGCATCGACCGGGTAGGCAGCCCGGTAGTCGAGCGCGATCCGCCACGCCAGCGCATATCGGCGCGCTTCGACCTCCATCCGCGCGACGCGGAGCAGCAGCTCCACCGGCGGGGCGATCCGGTAGCCGAACGACGCCGACATCCGGGCATACATCGCCTGCAACGCCTCGAACCCACCCGCCTTCGCAAGCCCGAGGGAATCCTCGAAGAAGGGAAAGCGCCACGCGGCGTACCTTGCCTCCAGTGCCTGGGCCACGGCAGGAAACCATGTCGAGCTATGGTCCCCACCGGGGAGGTCGATCAGCGTGGAACGAAGCCCTCTCGACTCCGCGCTCCGAAGCTCGGCCGCGAAGCGCTCGACGCCGCCCCGCAGGTTGGCGTTCTCCCCTTCACCCACGACGAGGGTGACCGTCGCACCGGCACGACCCGCCGATTCCATTCCCCGTGCGATGTCCTCCGCCAACCCCTCGTATCGCCACACCGGCGGACTGACCACGACATAGCTGCGGAAGAGTGCTGGCTGGTTGAGCAGGATGTGGACCGCGAGACTCCCGCCGAGGGAGTGTCCGACCAGAATGCGATCGGGCGCGGCGCGATAGTTCTTGGAGATCCACGGGAGGAGTTCTTCCGCCAGGAAGCGTTCGAAGGCGACCGCCCCGAGCCCGGGGGTGAGGTCCCGCTGACGATTGGTGTTCGGGATCGCAACGACGAGCATCTCGGGGACGCGATGGCGCGCCGATGCGAGGAACTGGACGATCCCGGAGGCCTGGATCAGGTTGTCAGGGGAGCCATCGAGGAGCACGAGGAGCGGATACGCCACCGTGGTCTCGTCGTAGCTCTCCGGGAGGGCGATCAGGACCTCGCGATCCTCGCCGAGGACGGCGGAGTGCATCGTGCGGGTGACACCAACCGTGATCGGACGGGGATCGCCTTGTGCGCTGACGCTTGCCGTGCCGAACACCAGCAGGAGTGCGAGTGAGGAGAGCATCGGGAAGCGAGTGGGTGGCATCGACGATCCTTCAGTGGCAAGTGAACGGTGCACGGTGCACGGTGAACGGGACTGTCGCAGGTAACAGTGAGGACGCCGGTCGGGCGGATTGGTTCAACGGCACCCCGGCATTGAACCATTTACGGGGTGGTGCGTCTCTCACGGGGGGATGCATCTCATCGGGCGGAGGGGCGGAGGGAATGAGCGGAGCGAGATCAGGGAACTGTCGTCGTCGTGCCACCGGCTGGCCGTGACGAGCATCGAGCGCGATCGCCTCGCGGAGCAGGTGATAGTGCTGCGCGCCCAGCTCGGCGCGCGCGATGCCTGGGCATGGCTGGTGGCGCATCATGACGCCCGTTTGCTCTTCTATCTCCGCCGCCTGCTCGGCTCGTCGCACGACGCCGAGGATGTGCGGCAGGACGTCTGGCTCACCGCGATCCGGAAGCTCCATACCCTGGAGGATGCCGGCGCCTTCCAGTCGTGGCTCTACCAGATCGCGCGCCGTCGTGCCTACTCGCTCCTCAGCCGGTCGCGGCGGGAGGTGATGGTGCCGGAAGACTCGTTCGAGGATGTGGCCGTGATCGCCGCCGACGCGGACGAGCTCACCTTCGCGCCGGAGACCGCGGCCGCCGTGCACGCCGCGCTCGATACCCTGTCACCAGCGCATCGCGAGGTGCTCACCCTCCGCTTCCTCAGCGGCCTGCGCTACGAGGCGATTGCCACCGTGTTGGAATGCGCCGTGGGGACGGTCCGTTCCAGGCTCCACTACGCCAAGCTGGCGCTGCGCGCCGCAGTCACCGAAGATCCCGCGACACTTGCGATGGAGAGCGACCATGAGTGATGAAGGCGCCGAGCATGATCGGTTCGTCGAGCGGCTGCTGCAGGAGGACGCGCGCCGTGCGGCGGGGACCAGCCGCGTCGAGGACGGGCTGAGCCTGTTGGAGCGGTTGCTCGACGAGGAGATGGCGCGCGAGCGCCGTGTCCGTCGGGCGGCGATCGCGGCGTGGGGATTTCTGGTGCTCCTGGCGCCACTCGGCGGAGTGACGATGTATCTGCAACGGATGGGGAGCGACCGGGGCCAGGAGATCGGGCGGGCCGGCTTTCAGGTGATCACGTGGCTCGCGGCGATCGCCGCTGCGCTGGGGATCCTGATGACGGTGGCGTGGCTCTTCCGTTCGCGGTCGGTGTCCCTCGGCGCCATCGAGCGACGGCTGGCCCGGCTGGAAGGGATGATCAACGGATCGGGGTGATCCCGCGTGGCCCGCGGGAAATGCGTCTGGCGATGCCGAGTGGTTGCGAACCCCCAGCGGCGCGGTGGTCAATGCCGACGTCACGAGCGGCCCCGCCATTCCGATTCCGGAGTCGGACATGATCGGGCCCAACCACCCGCCGTTGCAGGTCGAGCGGAGCTATCGCTTGAGGGTATTGATCCAGGCGCGCCATGCTGCTCCATCTGCGCCGAGATCGGTCCCATGGAGTTTAGTGAGGAGTTGTCTCGCGGGTGCCGATCGTGACTTCTCCGGGCTCTCCGCAAAATTCACCAGCATCTCACCGCCGTGCGCCAGAAACGCACTTGCCAGGGTCGGTCCGATGTCGGATCGAGGGGCGAGGATGTCGATCAGATCGTCGAGCACGAAGAGCGACGTACCGTCGAGGATGGCGTACACGGCCGGCGCCAGGGCTTTCCAGTCCGGTGTCATACGACTCCGTTCCGCGACCGTGCTGATCGCCTGGTTCGCCATCTCTTTCACCAGGCCATCGGATTCACGGATGGCATCCAGCAGCGCAGCCCAGGTGTCCTGTTCGTCGGGAAAGTGGGTCACAAGGATGGCAGCGACTGCGCGATCTCGGAAGTTCCGTGATGTGGCCAGGACGGTGAGTGCAGTGCGGTAGTCCTCTCTGCGACTCCGATTCTGAAAAAATGCCGCGATGGCGACTGCGGCAGTATCGGCCGGTGCGACGATTCTCCCGGCGAGAAACGCGGCGGCACCTGCTCGAAATGCCCTTGGGGATGCACCGATCACGGATGTCGCGGAACGCCACTCCGGACGTGGCGCAGTCGTGTCCAGTGGCATCGCACGGTACCGGACGCGCGCCGAGTCTTGCGGTTCACGGACGTCGACGAAGATGACATCGCGAGCGCGTGGCTCCATCCGCAGGGTGCTCGCCGCCGCGTCCGCGAAATGGAGCTTGTATCGCAACACCGCGGCGCACGCATGCGATTGGAGGGAATCGCCCGGTGAATAGCGATTCAGCGAATCCTGAATCATGGCGACGGTCCAACGCTTGAGTCCCGTGATGTAGATCGTTCGGCCATCGGTCAGTTTGAGGACTGCGGGCGGCTGTTGCGCCGGCGCCGTGCGCGCGGCCGATCCAAGGAGGGCGATCGCGTGGAACACGAGCGTCAGGGTACGCATGGGGTCTCTGTCTCGGCAGACTGGGTGCTGTGGTCGGGTGATGGCTTCAGTCTCCGTAGATGCTGGCCAGGACCGAATGGTTGCCGCGTTCGGGCACCCGCCCGGCGCCAGGCTCCCGTCCTCAACCGAGGTGGGCGAGGCGATGCCCCCACGACCGAACCGCAGGGCTCAACACCCGTCACGGGGGGTGGCGCGCCATGTCTCGGAAATTGATGGTAGCTTGGATGGGTGCGGCTCGCACCAACCCCGAACGGAGACATCAGCATGAAATACGTGGACGGCTTTCTGATCGTGGTCCCCGCCGACAAGCTCGACGACTATCGCGCGATGGCGGAGGAGGGTCGGGACGTCTGGATGAAGCATGGTGCCCTCGATTACAAGGAATGCGTCGGTGACGACCTCCACCCGCAGATGGGAGGGATGGAGACCTTGTCATTCCCCACCCTGACCGGACTCGCGGCGGATGAGCGGCTCATCTTCGCCTTCATCGTCTACAGCTCGCGGCAACATCGTGACGAGGTCAACGCCAAGGTCATGAGCGACCCCGCGATGAGCCCGGAGAAGATGCAGGACAAGCCGATGCCCTTCGACTTCAAGCGGTTCAGCTTCGGCGGGTTCGAGGTGCTGGTCGACATCTAGGCTGCCTGCAAGGAGTCATCCGTGATCATGCGCACCATCCGCGCCGTCCTCCTCCTCTCGTTGCTTGGAGCCGGCGCCCACGCGCAGTCCCCGGCACCACGCTGCCAAGCGGCGGTCAGTCCGGCCGAGGTGAAGCCGTCGACGCTCGACCCAACACGATTGATTGGCCGGTACACGCTCACGGTTGTCTCGACCTGGGCGCTGCGGCGCGACACGATTGCGACCGGCGCGATGACGCTCTGGCTCGATTCCACGCCACCGCCGGTCCGCCCGCCGAGCACTCGGCCGCTCATCCTTGGCGCCGAGTATCCGAGGCCAAGCCTGGTCGGCACGACGGCGGCCCCAGTCAAGTTGCTGCAGATCTGGACGAGCATCGACCCGATGTCACGGAAGCCCGGCGGACCGGCGATTCGACTCGTGGACTCCACGCTCTGGTTTGGCGCGTGCCCGGAGGGAAGCGAGTGCGAACCGTGGTTCCGGACCGGCTTCGTGATCACGGCATCGGACAGCCTGGGATTCCGCGGATGGTGGGAGCCGACCCGGCACTCGCTCGTCGAGCCGATCGGTGCAGGCTGGTTCGGGATGCCACGCGGTTACTTCTGTGCGGTGCGAGTGCCGTGACTGGGACGGACTCCGTACCCCCGCCCCCGTGCTACTTTCAGCCATCCCTTCGACGAGCGAGTCCGTGCCGTTTCCTGATTTCGATCGCGGCCTCCCTCCCGCGCGCACGCTCTCGGTGCGCGCCGCCGTCGATCGTGGCCACGCGGTCGTCACGCGCAGGGTGATACAGATCATGGGCGCGCTCTTCGCCGCCGGCATCGGCGTGGAAGTGTTCGCGGACCGACTCTATGACGGCACAATCATCGTGATCTTGGCGCCCTTTGCCGCCTGGGCGTGGTGGTCGTGGGCCACGCCGCGTTGGCGCGCGTGGGCGCATGCCCGAGGCGTGAACGCCGAGGAACTCCAGCGCCTGGCCGAAGCGGAGAAGCTGGTGTGGCCGGTGGGGCACTTCTTCCAGTACACCGAGTTTCGCCTTTGGCGGGAGTAGGCGCGCTGACAAGCTTGGATCCACCCCGCCATGCGGGGGCGGGGAAACGCCAATCCGACCCCGCCCGCTCTCCGGATGTAGCTTCAGAATATTCGCGCAATTGGCCTGACCGTCTTCCGACCTGGAGCAGACGATGATGCACATCACCCAAGGGTTCTACTACACCCTCCTTGCGGCGCCGGTGGTCACCTTCCTGATCGGGGCGGGGTGGATGCGCTGGCGCATCCAGTCGCAGCGCCTCCGCCCGATGGCGGACGTCACGCCGTTGCCGCTGCAGTCGCCGGGGCTCGAGACGCAGCTCCTCGACGCGCTTGACTCGGTGCAGGTGCAGCTCGCCGAGCTGGCGGAGCGGCAGGACTTCACGGAGCGGATCCTGACCCGCCAACCGAAGCGCTCGCGGATCGACACTCCGACGCCAGTGCCGACCCCGATCTAACCCCCGAGCCTCTGATGACCGTTTCCCGCATGGACAACGTCGGCATAGTCGTCGCCGACCTCGACGCCGCGATCGCCTTCTTCGTCGAGCTTGGCCTCACGCTCGAGGGGCGGATGCCGATCGACGGCGAGTGGGCCGGCCGCGTGACCGGCGTGCGCGGGCAGCGCGTCGAGATCGCCATGATGCGGACGCCCGACGGCCACAGCCGCCTCGAGCTCTCGCGCTTCGACGCCCCCAGGATCGCCTCCGATCACCGCACCGCGCCGGTGAACTCGCTCGGCTACCTGCGAGTGATGTTCACGGTCACGGACCTCGCCGACACCCTCGCGCGCCTCCGCCCCCTCGGCGCCACAGTGGTCGACGAGGTGGTCGACTACGAAGGGATCTACCGGCTCTGCTACATCCGCGGACCGGAAGGGATCCTGATCGGATTGGCCCAGGAGCTGCGGTGAACTACTCGAACAGCGTCATGCTGGCGGGTGAGCCCGACCGATTCGGTGGAGGCGTTCTGGTCAACCGGCTTCGTGGGCACGACGCTGATGCTGAAGGTGCACGGCGACACGCTCATCGGCACGGCGACGGCGTCCACCGATGTCCGGGGCGGGCCGCCCGACCCGACGGCGAGCGCACGAGCGGTGCGGGTGGCGTGTCCGGCGGTGATGGGTTTGATAGGGGATAGCTGAGAGGCAAGGGGGGCGCCTCCGACCTGTCATCCCGAGCGCAGCGAGGGACCTGCGTACTCGCGAGCGGGCCGAGCCCCAGCCCATCCACGATTACGCAGGTCCCTCGCTGCGCTCGGGATGACATGTCTTTCCGCCTGCGCCGTACGTTCAATCGGACACGCACCCGAGAGTCAATCATGTTCATGCGCACCACCCGCGCGGCATTCGTGACCGCCCTGACCTGGGGTGTGGTGTGGGCCGGCGTGGGCGCCCTCATGGGCCTCTATCAGCTCATGCGGGCGCCGGCCGGGCCCTGGCCCTCCCCCCTGCTGAACATCCTCGCCCTTGCGGTCGGCGGACCGATGCTGATCCTCGGCGTCGCCGGCGTGCTGAGCGGCGCGACCTTCGCCATACTGATGTCCGGCGCCGAGCGCGGCAAGTCGCTCAGTGGACTCGCGGCGTGGCGCGCCGGGGTCTGGGGTGCGCTCGGTGGCCTGGCCTTCTCTGCCGGAATGATCGCACTCATGGCGAATCAGTTCGGACTCGACGACCCCGCCACGCAGTTGGCCTTCTGTTGGGTTGTCACGGCCACCACGCTCGGTGTGATCAGTGCCGCCGGTTCCCTCGCGATCGCCCGCAAGGGGAGCCCCGGACTCCTCGAAGAGGCGGCGGAGATGCAGCGACTCAGCGGCGCCCGCGAGAACGGCGGATGATCTGGCGCCTGCTCCGGCGCGTCCTCCTCTGGCACGCGGTCGGCATCTTCCTTGGCGGCCTGGGCCTTGCCCTCGGGTACTTCACGGCGGCCCTCCTCGGCGGGACCACCGGCTCCGAGCTGATCGCTGCGTTCACGTACATGGGCGTGTACGCCCTCATTGCGTTCACGGCGTTCACGCCGGTGGCGGTCGTGCTGCTGGCGGCGTGGAGCTACGGCACGGCGAGGCTGCCGAGCCTTGAACCGCCGGCGCTGTTCCGCCGGCTGCTCGTGCTGTCGGCTGTCGCAGCGCTGCTGACACTTCCAGTGGCGGTCGGCACCATCCTGGTATTGGGAATGGACAGTGGCCGCGATCCCGGATCGCCGCTGATGCGTGTGACGGGGATGGTCGTCCGCGAGTGGCGAATGCTCTTCACCTTCTTCCCGGCGGCGTTTGGTTGGTTCGTTGTGCCGAGGATGCTGGTGCCGTCGCTGCGGGGGCGGTTCGGGGTGGAGGAGGGATAGCGTTCCCCGCCCGTGGGTGCAGCCCGGCCGACGGGGCCTCCGAAGTGGGTACCTCAATCAGAAAGCGACCGATCCGCCAAAGAGGTCCGCATGGAAATCGAATCCCGGCACCACGGGCTCTGGATCTGCGGGGGGCTGCTGGCTGGAACCTGTCTCATCGGATTGAAGGCGCCGGCGTTGGCGGCGGCCGAGCCGGTGTCTGCGGCGGCACTCGTTCCAGCGGCCACGAGCAACGCAGTGCGCGACACCGTCGCCCGCACCCCAGACGGCTGCGCGGCGATCCATCTGGTCATCACCGCGACCACCGTCTCGGCGGCGTACCCCGACCTGAAGAGCTGTGGCGCCGGTGTCGTCCTCCGGCCTGCGGGTCCTGTGAAGTTGGAGCGCGGGGCGAAGCGGTGGCGACTGACGTTGCGCGTCGCGTGGCTCAACACGACCGGCGCCCCGATGGAGGGCGCACGCCGGCTGATCCTTGCGCCGGATTCCGGCATCGTCCTCCTCCCGATCGCCAGCTACGGTGTGGACCCGACGCCGGTGAACGCCACGGGGGTGATTGGTGGCGCGTTCTACTGGAACGTGGGCGGGGCCACAACAATGTCGGGGACTATTGGCCTCGACGCGTTGGTCGTGCTCGACATCCCCGTCGGGACGGAGCAGCTCTTGTTGCGTTTCGGCGGAGAGCAGCTGGCTCCGTCGGTCGGGCGTCCTCCGGTGCCGAGCGGGTGGTTTGCGCCGACGGATGCGACTCTCGCCGTCGTCAACACCGATGCAGAGGGCGGAGCGAAGGTCTACCTGACCTTTCTGGCCGTCCGGTTCCGCCCGATGGCGACTGCGGAACAGGTGCGGGCCGCGCTTCGGAGTCGGCGGGCCATCATTGTCGGTGGAAGCTCGGGCGGGCTACTCGGTGTCCCATCGTACCTGGTTCAGATTCCAAACCCGGGGTCGTTCGAGGGACTGAAGGCGGTCATCGTTGCACTTGCCGCCGAGCCGGGGGTTACCCGGGTGGGAAAGCAGTACTACGGGTCGACGATCGTTCCGCGAACCCGGTCCCCCGCCCGTCCTCGTTAGACCCGTGACGGCCTTCGTTGGGTGGGATGGCGTCGGTGGTGCCCCACCCGTCACCGGGTCGCGGTAGCTTCAAGAGATCTCCCCAATCGGCTGGTACCCGAACGCGCCCCCGGTTGCGACCGCGAGCGGTGACCTCCGCTTTCCAACAGTTCCCCGACGCACGGCATGACCCGTGGAGGTGCTCCCCTTGATCAGCTCCCCCAGCGGACGCCTGCTCGCAGCGCTCCTGATCGCCGTCGCGGCCTGCAGCGGTGATACCTCCCAGCGTCCCAAGGACCATCAGGCGGCCCAAGGGCCCACGTTGCATCTGGTTGATTCGGTGCGGCTTGAGGAGCGGCCTGATGCGTTCATCGGGATGCCCATCGCGCTCAGCGTCCTGGAACACTCCAGGCAGTTGGTCATCGGCGATGCGATGTCCGGGCGGATCTTCCGCTTCGCGTCGAGCGGTGCGTTGCAGGCGGTTCAGGGCGGGCAGGGGACAGGGCCCGGAGAGTTCACGGCACCTGGCCCGGCGGTTGAACTGCCCGACGGTACCATCGCGGTATCTGATTTTGCGACCGATCGCCTCATCCTCCTCGAGCGCGATGGGACGGAGCGCTCGCGTATCGGGGTCGCGGGACTCGCCTTCTCGCTCGCGACGGATGGCGCGACCATCTATGCGGGGCGCCTTGCACGCCAGGCACCATGGACGGCCGCGATCAGGCTCGACGCCGCAACGGGCGTCTGGACTCCTCTTGGGGTTGCCCCCGGGCCGTACGGTGAGGCTCCGCAGTTGCGGGTCGCGCATCCGTATGTGTCGGTGGCGAGGCAGGCGGGCGCACTCTTGGTGGGATTCACGGGTGCGAATCAGCTCGTCCGCGTCGCGGATGACGGAAGCGCCCAGGAACTCCTGATCCCGGCGGTGCGACGGAGGCTTCTCCCCGCGGATCTCGCCGCCCGGTTCTCGAAGCCGCTCCCCGATTCCGTGATCGCGGAGATGGCATCCGTGCTCACGGGGCTGCACCCGATCCCCTCCGGGGAGGTCGTGACCGTGCATCTCGACACTCGCCTGCGCGGGCGACGGCTCGAGGCGGCTGGGTGGGTCTCGCTCCTTGACGTGGCGGGGAAGCGCGCCTGTGTTGATGCGGTGCTGCCGGTCCGTGGCGTCGGCAAGCCGCTCACCGCGGTCCTGCACGATACCCTCCTGGTCATGGAGCAGGTGGCGGAAGGAGGGGAGACGGCGCCGCGTGCGATGGTCTACAAGTACCTCGTGTCCCGCGATGGATGCGACTGGCAGCCGTTGCCACGCTAAGGAGCGCACCATCAGAGGTTCCCCCGTGCCGGTGAGGAGGTCGTGATGGCGCTCACATCCGCAAGTCGCCTCCGCGCTGCGCACCAGCTGCTCGCGGCATGCCTCACGGCGACCCTCCTCCCGGCGACGGCAGGCGCCGAGCGGTGGATCGCTCGCGACACTGGACGGGACGCACCGCAGGGCATGCGCCCCGACACCGTCGCCCGCACCCCCGACGGCTGCGCGGCGATCCATGTGGTCATCACCACGACCACCGTCTCGGCGGCATACCCCGACCTGAAGAGCTGCGGTGCCGGTGTCGTCCTCCGGCCTGCGGGGCCTGTGAAGTTGGAGCGTGGCTCGGAGCGGTGGCGACTGTCGTTGCGCGTCGCCTGGCTCAACACGACCGGGTCCCCGATGGAGGGTGCACGCCGGCTGATCCTTGCGCCGGATTCCGGCATCGTCCTCCTCCCGCTCGCCAGCTACGGTGTGGATCCGACGCCGGTGAACGCCAAGGGGGTGATTGGTGGCGCGCTCTACTGGACCGTGGGCGGGGGAACGACTGCGCCAGGCGAACGCGGTCGCGACGCGGTGATCCGCGTCGATCTTCCCGTTGGCACCCAGCAACTCCTGCTGCGGATGACCGGGGACGGTCTGGCGCCGTCGGTGGGGCGGCCGCCGGTACCGAGCGGTTGGTGGGGGCCGAGTGACTCAACGCTGGCTGTCGACAACACCGACTCGTACGGGGCCACGAGAGTCTTCCTCCACGTGCTGGACATCCAGTTCGAACCGTCCGCCACTCCGGATCAGGTGCGGGCTGTGCTGCGCGGTCAGGACGCCGTCATCGTCGGGGGGAATTCTGGAGGACTCACGGGGATTCCCTCGTATGTCGTGCAGATCCCCAATCCGGGGAGCTTTCAGGGACTCAAGGCGGTGATTGTGGCGCTTGCCGGGCAAGCAGGCGTGAAGAGCGTCGCGAAGTCCTACTTCGGGTCGACGATCGCGCCTCGCTCCGTGAGCCGTCCTTAGCCATCGAATCGCGGCGGGGGTGGTGCCACGCCTGTCGTATTCTCGTAGTAGCTTGGAAGGGACCCTCCCGCTGGAGCATGCCGTGACGCATTCCGAAGTCCGCCATCTGCTCGCTGGCATCATGGTCTTGTCGTCGCTGTTCGTGCTGGGCAGCGCGGCGTGGGCGTACCGCGCGCGGCGGCTGTGGCGGGGCACCGCACTGATGGGTGGCGGCTGCCTGCTGATGGGGCTGGTGGGAATCGCGACCGAGTCGCGCGACGAGCTCGGCGGGACGCTGACGATCGTGGCGGGGATGATCGTGGTGGCAGGGAGTCTGACGGAGCGGCGTGAAAAGAAGATGGGAGTGGGGTGAACGTGGTGGTGATGGCAGCGGGGGGAATATTCTCTGCAGTACGATGCCCACCGCCCCAAGCACGCGTCTGCCGCAGTCGGGGCGTGACGCGGCTGTGCACACTGGGTATCGCCGCCTTCATGGCAGGAGCACCGCTCCTCGGGCTCGCCGCACAGCGTCCTGGACCTTCGACGGTTGTCGTGCCGGTGAAGCGGCTGGAGGCGGGAGTCACCGTGCTCACGCACGATCGTGCTGCCTTCGCCCGCGCCGCGCAATTCACCATTGCCACTGCACCAGAAGCTGTGTTTGGCGGAACCGACGGAGACCCGGCCTACGACCTGACTGGCGTGACGAGCGTCGTGCTGCAGGCCGATGGCGGGATCGCGGCCTGGACCAGCGCCCAACACCTCGTCGTGTTCAACCCCGATGGAACTGCCAGACGGATCGTCGGGCGCCGGGGCCAGGGCCCGGGGGAGTTCGCAGGCGCGCGTGAGTTGCTGGCGTTGGCTGCGGACACCTTGCTCGTGACGGACTACTCCAATGTCAGGATGAGTTGGCTCCTGCCGTCGAAGGGTGTCGTACGGACGGAGTCATTGCAGGGTCGCCTCCCGGCACTGGTCCAGAGACCGGCCGGAGTATTGCCGCGCGGACGTGTGGTCATGACTTCGGCCGGAATATGGACTCCGTCAACGCATCCACCGAGTGGCGCCTTCCGCACTGGGGCCTCAATCGTCGTCGTTCCGCTGCGGGGTCCGGCGCCGGTCATTGCGACAGTTCCGGATGTCCAGCTCAAGACGGTGCAGACCAATTTCAATGGCCGTCCGGGAGTGATGGCGGACTATGTCCGGTACGGTGCAACAGCCCACGTGGTCGTGTGGGATACGTTGATCGCGACGGCCACTGGTGAGGCCTACCAGATCGACCTCCGAAATGGCGAAGGGCGGGTTGTCTCACGAATACGGATCACCGCCCCTCGGCGAGCCGTCACGCCCGCGATGCGGAACGCTCGAATCAAGGAGGAAGTGGATCGCCTCCGCCAATCCCTTTCCCGTGGGGAAGGGACGCGCGACCCCATCGAAGCGGAGCGGCTGTTCCGGGTCGCGCCAATTGCGGATTCGCTCGCCGCCTGGGCCGGCGTGTTGGTCGCACCCAACCGAACGCTTTGGCTCCTGGACCCGATCGTGCCATCCGACACGGGGTGGACGGCAACCGCCCTCCGCCGTGACGGCGCAATCATTGGTCGCCTCCACGGACCTGGGCGAGCGATCCCGGTCGCGTTTGGCGACGACCGTGTCGTGCTCAGATCCGCTGATGCCGATGGAGTCGTGATGCTGGCGATCCACCGCATTGTCCGTGCGCCGTCGCGCTGAGGCCTCGCCACCGTCGCCGCGAGCACCCTTGGGCGGTAGCCCTTCCCACAGTCGCGCCTGACGCAGGCGCAGCATCGCACTCCCTGGAACAGCACGCACCGCACGAGGATCGACCATGAACGCAGGAATGCCACGCTTCTCACTGACACTGGGCGCCTGCCTCGCGCTGATGGCACCGCAGGCAGTGACCGCGCAGGTCAGCACCCGCCTCGTCCCGATTCAACGCTTCGGGTGGGAGGACCCCGCCGGTCCGGATGGTCGTGCCACGCCGGCACAGCGCCGTCTCGATGGCGGCATGCTGAGCCAGGTCGTCGATCTCGCCGAGGGTGCGGATGGGAGCCTGTACGTGCTCGACCGGGGTGGATTCAAGGTGGTGGCGTTCGACGCCAAGGGAAATGTGAAGCGCGTCATTGGGCACGGTGAGGGAGAAGGCCCGGGCGAGTGGGTCGCTCCGACCAGTCTGACGCTCTCCGATGCGGGCGAACTCTTCGTGCTCGACCAGAAGCAATCGCGCGTCACGGTCTTTGACACCACGGGAAAGCTCAGTCTGAGCTGTACCCGATTCGGTGGACGCTTGCCTAAGCTACTTGAGACTGTTCTTCATACCTGATCGGACTCATGTACCCGAGTGTCGAGTGGCGCCGCGTCGGATTGTAGAAGCGCTCGATGTAATCGAAGACATCCGCCCGGGCCGCGTTGCGCGTGCGATAGAATTTGCGGGCCGTCCGCTCCGTCTTCAGCGACGAGAAGAAGCTTTCCATCGCCGAGTTGTCCCAGACATTCCCCGAGCGACTCATGCTGCACGTCACGCCCAGCTCGCGCAGCAGCCGTTGGAAGGTGTCCGCCGTATACTGGCTGCCTCGATCCGAGTGATGGAGAATCGCCTCACTGCGACCGCGGCGCCAGATGGCGGTCAGCAGCGCATCGGTGACCAGCTGCGTGGTCATCTCCGACTGCATGGCCCAGCCGACGATGCGGCGCGAGAAGAGATCCATCACGACCGCGACGTAGAGCCACCCCTCGGCCGTCCAGAGATACGTGAAGTCGGCGACCCACTTCTGATTCGGCGCCGTCGCCACAAACTGCCGATCCAGGACATTGGCCGCTGGCGCGACACTGGGCCGCGCGCCGCGATCGGGCGGCAGGCCACGACGTCGCGGGCGAGCGCGCAGCGCCTGGGCCCGCATGAGGCGCTCGACCTGGCGTCGCCCCACGGGATGGCCCGCCTCGAGCACATCGCGCCACACGCGCCGTGCGCCGTAGGTCCGATCGCTCGCGACGAAGCTCTGCTGGACGGCGGGGGCCACCCGCGCATGGCGCTGGGCCCGCACACTCGGCGCCCGCCCCAGCCACGCGTAGAAGCCACTGCGCGACACACCGAGCGTGTCGCAGAGGACCGGGACCGGCCACGTCGCTCGGTGCTTTACCACGAAGCCGAACTTCACATCGACTCCTTGGCAAAGTACGCCGCGGCTTTTTTTAGGATGTCGCGCTCCATGCGCAGCTTGGCCACCTCGCGGCGGAGCCGGGTCAGCTCGGCGGCCTCCGGCTTTTGCTGGCCCTCGCCCGGGAAGGCGTGCCGCGGATCGGCCTCGTGCTCGCGGACCCATTTGCGCAGGGTATTCAGGTGGAGCCCGAGATCGCGGGCGCCCTGGGCCATGCTGACCCCACGCTCGGTCACCAACCGTACCGCCTCGAGCTTATACTCTCGACTGAACCGCCGTCTGGCTGTCATCCCTACCTCCGGTTTGAATAAGAACACCTAGATGAGGTGTCCTCCAAACCGGGTACAGCTCACTCTATCAAGGCTGGATCACGCATGTGGAGATTGGCAAGGACGGCGATCTGGAGCAGTTGGTGCTGGAAGGTGCTCGTCGGGGCCGAGGACGTGGTGACGGATTCGAATGGGTGGATGTGCCTGGCGATAAGTTCGTGATCGCCGGTTCGAGCGTTCACTCAATCAATCTACGGTATATCGTCGTCTCTCGAAGGCCGTTGCTAGGGGGCAAGCAACCCCGATTGCCCATGCTGGTGGCCTGGGGACGGAGTTTCCTCTTTCAAGAACCATAGCGTGGTCCATCCGTAGCCACTTCGTAACCGCTGGTCATCTTGAAACGGCGATACGACACGCTGGACGAACCGCTCGGATCCCCTACCCCCCAAACCTCCCCGCCACCTCCCTGACCTCCCCCAGCATCGACAGCGTCTCCAGGTGCCGCCCCACCAGCGGCCGGTCCGCACCCGCAAACGCCGCCGCAGCCTCCGCCTCGGTCAGCGGGGCCCGCCCCACCAGCGCCTGCAGCGCCGCCAGCTGCTCCACTGCCGTCGCGGGCCACGGCACCAATGCCACCGGGGCAACCTCCGCGACCAGCTCCGATGCCGGCAGCTCCAGCTCCGCCACATGGTCCGGCGCGAACCGCGGGATCTGATACTCCGGCCTCAGCCAGCGGATCACCCCGCGCTGCTCCTCGGCCACGCGCTCGTCGTGTAACGCCACCAACCGCTCGAGGACCTCCTCCTTCTCCATCGGCCAGGGCCAGCCATACGCCTCGGCGACCAGCGCGTCGAGCTCGTCGTGCATGTCCCGCAGGATGCCGCATGCCGCGACTTCGTGAATCGCCCGCTCCTTCGGCGTCAGCGCCTCGCCCGAGCGGAGCTTCTCGACCACGTTGTACATCCCCGTCATCGTCACCCGCTCGTCACGTGCGATCGCGTCCTTGCGATGCTGATCGAGCTTCTCGGCGAGTGCGCCAATCCGATCACTGAGCTCCGAAGTGGCATCGGGAAAGGGGAACGCGTCGAAAGATGGACCCTTCGCATACGTTGGGTCGTTGCCGACGCCCAATCTGCCGCCTGAGGCCAATGCCCATGCGGTGTGAAGCCCGCTCGAAAGCACGCCTAGGATCCACGGCGAGCTTAAGGCGAAGCAAATGAGCTTGCTGTCCGGGGCCACGGTGGTATCGAGGAACGTGAAGAACCTGTGGCGCGAGGTCTTCACCGTGGCTACATATCTCGGAATAGAGAAAAGCGCATCTCGGAGAGATGGACGCGGCTCCGCAAATCGCCACCAGTACTTCCGATAGCTCAATCGTGCATTCGAATCTCGCTGGGGCTTGACGCGGGTTCGGATTAGATCGAAGGCGACAGGATATGCCCGTGCTTCCGCCTCATCCATTAGCCCAAAGTCGATGATGAATGAGCCGCGCGGCCGTTGCGCGAGGTCACGGCCGTTGAGGTAAGGTCGTATCACGTCGGCCTGGTTAGGGCTGGACGTGAGAACCGATCCCGCTTCCTCGGGTTCGAGAATGAATCCGAGTCCATTGGGGTCAAAGCCGTTCGACGAGATACCCGCGTTAGCAAGTAGCTCAGTTTCGGAACCGGTCGCGACATCTGTGCCAGCCGAGAAATCGGAGTTCAACGAAGGTGCGCGGACTGTGCAGATCGGCTGGCCATCCTGATCAACCAGGATGAGGGTGGCAAGACCTGCCGGACGGGCGATGACGGACATCGCAACCCGTACTGCCGCACCGTCTGCCTCATCGACCCACGGATGGTTGGGGATGGCCCATACCGTTGATGCTCCGCTAACCGCAGCCGCGGAAATGACACTACGATTCTGGCCCTGGGTGATCGACTTCGTCGTGATCAGGCCAGCGCGAAAACAGGTTGAGTCGGCGACGGATTCAGCAGCCCGATACCACCAATAGGTGACGAGGTCCGCTGTATTGGGCAGGTTCGGGTAACAAGCGCGGAGCGCCTCAACGTAGCCGTCCCCCAACGCTTGCCGCTGCCGTGCCTGCCCCAAATACGGCGGATTCCCCACGATGAAATCCGCTTCCGGCCACTCCGCCTGCCGCGCCCCCACATACTCTAAGTATGGGAGCTTCGCCGCCGGGTCCGGGACCAGCTCGCCCGTGACCGGGTGGACCAGCCGCGGCGTCGGGTCCGGCCGGTCCTTCTCCGGCCGATGCACCGTGGCGTCCCACGCCAGGATCGCGTCGCGACACTCGATCGTCCCGGTGTCCTCGAGGATCGGCACCGGCGGCGTCCGCCCCCCGTGCGCCTCGCGCCAGAACTGGTGATACCCGATCCAGAGCGTCAGCTCGGCGATCTCCCGCGCCCACCAGTTGACCTCGATCCCGTGGAACTGCCGCGGATGCACCTCGTCGAGGACCAACCCCTCCTGCCCCCCATGGAGCCGAGCCAGCTCGCGCAGCACCTCGAGCTCGATCCGCTTGACCGCCGCCATCGTCACGTAGAGGAAGTTGCCGCTGCCGCAGGCCGGGTCGAGGAAGCGGAGGGAGCGGAGCCACGCATGATACGCGCGCACCTCCTGCTCGGCTTCTTGGAGGTCCTTCTTCTTGCCTGATGCCTCGAGTTGCGTGACGCGCGCCTGCACCGCGCTCCACCGTTCGCGGAGCGGCTCGACGACCGTCGGCTCGACCAGGCGCTCGATGTACTCGCGCGGCGTGTACTCGGCGCCGAGCTTGTGGCGTTCGGCGGGTTCGAGCGCGCGGACGAGGAGGGTGCCGAAGATCGACGGTTCGACGCCGCTCCACTCAAAGCCGGCGGCCTCGACCAGCAGCTGCACGTCGGCCGGTTCGAGCGGGAGCGATTCGAGGGTGCGGAAGAAGTGCCCGTTGAACTGCTGGATCCGGTCGGCGCCGAACATCCCGCCGGCGTCCATCACCCGCCAGAGCGCGGTGATCGTCTCGGCCACATGGGCGGAGTCGCCCGTCTCGCGCGCGGTCTGCAGGGTGCGCTCGAAGAGCTTCTTCGGGAGGAGCCCGACATCCTCGGCGAAAAAGCAGAAGACGCAGCGCATCAGGAAGCGCGCGACCCGTTCGGGGTCGTGGCCGCGGTCCTCGAAGGCGGCGGCGAGTTCGGCCAGCTTGCCGGCAGTGTCGCGGGTCACCTGCTGCGCCTTCCCCCGGGGGTCGCGAACCTTCGGCTGGGTCCAGATGTCCTGGAGCAGGGCAATGTCGTCCGGCCGATCGGGGAGCTGGTCGAGGAGGATCCGTCGACCGGCCGCGAAGCCGCCGAAGCCGCCGCGCCATCCCTCCCAGATGATCAGCTCGCGGGGGACATCGACGACCATCAGATACGGCGGGATGGTACCGGGTTCCGCGGCGACGTACTGCGTCAGCTGCTTGAACGCCTTCCGGAGTGGGACGTCCTTCGGACCCTCGCCGCCGCCGGTCGCCTTCGCCTCGACGGCGAAGTGCCCGGCCTTCCAGCAGTCGATGAAGTTGGTGGCGAGGTTGCCGTCGGCAGTGATCACCTTGACCGGCTGTTCGAAGCAGTAGGTCCCCTGCTCGTGCGGCGCGGGCTGGTCGACGCCGAGGGCGTCGCAGAAGTCGCGGAACCAGGACTGGAAGGCCTGGCGCTCGCCGAGGGTGGAGGTGGCCCAGCGCTCGGCGAGGGTGCGGAGGGCGGGGGCGACCTCGGCGGGGGTGGGCAGGGGCATGGAGGAGGATCGCAGGGGAAGGGCGTGGGGGGAAGGGGTGGCGGTGGTGGTGCGCCGTTTGTCGCCGGCTCGTGGTATGGTTGAAGGGATCCCCCTGACCCTTCACCCGACGAGCCCGTATGAGCAGCCGCACGCGTGTTCTGGTGGCCGATGATTCCCCGCTCTTCCGCGACCTTCTGGAGCGGGATTTGGCGTCGAAGTACGAGATCGTCGAGGGCGCCTCGACGCTGGCAGAGGTCGATGCGGCCCTTGCCCGCGGCCCGATCGATGTCGCGCTGATCGACCTCGCCTGGCGCGACGAGGGCGCGTGCCTGCCGCGGATGCGGTACTGGCAACAGCTTCAATCGACTTGCCGAATCGTGATCCTTACCGCCTACGACGAGTGGAGCCTCTGCGAGGCGTCCCTCCAGGCGGGCGCCACCGGGTTTGCCGTCAAGGGCGACCCATTCACGGAGATGATCCTGGCAATCGAGATGGCTTCGCGCGGTGAGCAGTACATCAGCGGCAAGGTGCTGAGGGAGCCTCCGTCCTCGCGCGGCCCCGCCCGTGGCTGCCTGTCGCGGTCGGCGCGACGTGTGCTGG
The DNA here is from genome assembly GCA_016720805.1 of Gemmatimonadota bacterium. NCBI lineage: Bacteria > Pseudomonadati > Gemmatimonadota > Gemmatimonadota bacterium. Next base: position 171,623 of record JADKJZ010000003.1, read on the forward strand.
AGTTGCTGGCCGAGGGGTTCACGCAGAAGCAGATCGCGAAGACGCTCGGGTTTAGCGTGCGCACGGTCGAGGATCATGTGAAGGCGATCAAGCGGTACTTCGGGATCGATTCGCGTGCGAAGCCGAATTGGCGCGTGTATGTGACCGGGGTGAATGGAGGGGCGGAGCGGGACGTGGTTTGAGCGTGGTTGTGGTCAGAGGATGCGCTTCGCAGATTGGTTCGATCTGAGGGTCTGGGCACGGCCTGACTGTCTCTCGAAGATGAGGGTGCATTTCAAGCCCCAGCCCCCGGGTCACGCGATGCCGGCCCCCGAATCCCGTTCTCGTCACGAACCAATCTCCAGGAGTACTCCCATGAACCGTTTTGACAAGCTGATGATCAGCTGCCTCGCGCTTGCTGCGATCGCCCTCTCCGGCATCTCAACCGTGCGGCCGGCGTTTGCGGCCGAAGAGGAAGCTCCTCCGGGGAACGTGCAGTGTGGCACCGGTGTGCAGAACAAGTGCGGTCAGAAGTGCACCGAGCGCACTTGGTACGGCGCGTGTGACGTCTGGGAAGATATCTATAATCGAACGGGCAACTGAGCCCTTCTCCAAGACCTCCCACCTAGAGGTCCTACGAGCTCGTTACATCCCCCTGAACTGAGCGGGCGCCGGCATCGCAACCACCCCCCTCACAGTTCTTCCAGTATACTCCAGCAAGGCTAAGGTCCATCATGTGGCGTGCCATACTCGCCCTTGCTACCGCGCTCCTGCTCGCAAATATCGCGATGCTGAGTTCGCAACGTCGCCCAAAGACCTCAATCGCCACGGCATTCACGGGGGGAAGCGACGCTGGCCCGGCGGACAAAAGGGCGACGGTATATGTGGTGTTTCAAGCCGCAGACTGCCAAATTGCGATGCAGAAGCAGATGGCGGTCTGGAATGACATCCACCATCGACAGTTAGCCGATGTAAGAGGAATCCTCTTGGGCGCTCCACCGGACACCGCAATTCGGCGACAAGTTCTCAACGCGGGCGGTGTACATATCCCTGTGCAGGATGGAGCGGCGGGGAAATCGGAGACGCGTTGAGGCAACTCGGCTACTCAACGTCACTCGTCGCAGTTGTTGTCGAGCCGGCCGGCCGAGCGAGGCTGGTCCTTCCATGGCATGCCACTGATTCGATGCAAGTTGCTCGCTTGCTCCACCTCATTGAGCCGGAATCCCAATGATCCAGGACGCTCGCTGGTCCCTCTCCGCAATAGTGCTCGCGCTCGTCGCCTGTGGTGCTGAGCTCACCCCGCAGCGCGGGCCGTGGTCGGACGAACCTGCGTCGACCGAGCAGCGGAAACTTCTCTCCTCAAGCTGGGACACGCTCGCCATTGGTGGCGGCGCTGCGGACAGCTCACTTGGCGAACTCTGGCTGGCTGCCGCAGACTCCTCCATGGTCGTCGTCTGGGACAACATCACCCAGGAGGCGCTGGCCTTCACCCCCGACCTCAAGCCGCTGTGGCGCTTCGGTCGGAAGGGCGCTGGTCCGGGCGAGTTCCGGCAGGCGCGGTCCCTCGCCTTCACGCAGGCCGGCGAGATCCTCGTCTTCGACGTCGCCGCCCAGCGCGTCACTTTCGTCACTCGACAGGGGACCATGCGTGATGCCGTCCTATTGAAGGAATCGGCCGAGCAGGTCAGGCCGATGCACGACGGACAGCTCCTGGGCCTCGCCCCGAACCGGATCGGCACACCGCTCGTCACGATCCCGGCCGATGGGCAGAGTGCTGCCGAACTTCCCCTCCCCTGGTCGGGGTTTGATGCGCTGCACCCGCTGGTCCGCAGCGGATTCATCGCCTCAGACCCTTCCAGTGGTGCGGCGGTGATGGTGATGGCGTACGGCGACGGATGGTTCGGCTTTCCTGGACAGCCCGGCGCGACGTATACGGGGCGCTATGTCGAGCACCAGTTGATGCCCGGAATCCAGGAAAAGGGCGACACCCGACTGATCATGGGTGGAACACTGGCCGGCCAGGCCGTGAGCATCGCCGCCGGCGTGGTGACGGTGCTGCACGAGGGCGCGTCCCCCGAGGCGCGCCGCTGGCTCGATCAATATCGGCTGACCGACGGTCAATATCTCGGCTCCTATCTTCTGCCACGGCGGATCAACGGCTTTGCCTCCATGCCCGACGGTAGCTTTCTCGTTGTCTTCAACGTGCCGAGCCCGACGATCATGCGATTGCGGGCGAAGTAGCGCGCCTGGAATGTGCTCGACCTGATTCGGGAGTCACCCGATTGCTTCGGTCCACGCTCAGTCTTCTTTCAGTACTCCTCCTCGGCGCCACACCGATCAGCGCCCAGAGCACGCCACGCCCCGTCGACAGCCTCGTCTTCGAACGGCTCACCTCCTACGGCCCCGAAGCGCCGCGCCGGCGTACCACCGCCCTCGGCAAGAGCGGCGACGCGCCTCTGATCGGCCTCGCCGCCGTTGCGGCCCCCGGCCCCGGCGGGCGGGTATACGTGCTCGACCAGCTGACGCAGTCCATCTACGTCTACTCCGCCGCCGGCACACCCGAGCGCGTGATCGGACGGTCCGGACAGGGGCCGGGCGAATTCAAGATGGCGTTCGCCTTCGATGTCGCCGCCGATGGCCGATTGGCAGTCCTCGATGACGGCCTCCGACGCGTGACGCTCTTCGACGCGAAGGACGCCGTCATCACCACGCAGCCGCTCGGTGGATACGCCGCGTTCGGGATCGTCCTCGGCACCACCGGCTTCGACCTGCTGCGAGAGTTCGGCCGCACCACCCCGACCGCGCTCGAGTTCGTCCCCACGAACGGCGCCGCACCCCGGCCCTATCTGACGCCAACCCCGCGCGACCGCGCCTTCGCACGTGGCGGATCGCCGGGCTTCCTCGCCCGCGGTGTCGGCAACGAGCTCCTCTACTTCAGCGGCGCTCCCGGGACCTGGGCCGTCATCGATGCCCAGCATCGAGTCAGCGCACGCCGTGGCCTGGAGCTCTTTCCCGAGGCCGATTTCGTGGCACGCGACGAGGGCCGAGGTCCGCCGTTGCTCTACACACCGGCGGGCGTGGTCGGGGGCGGGGTCGTCGGGAATCGAGTCTTCATTGTCTATCTCGTGACCTCGTTCGCCTCCCCCACCGCGCGCGATGTGAAGCAGTCATGGGGCATTGCCCTCTTTGACCGCGACGGCACCATGCGAGCCCGGGGCACCCTACCCGCCGAGTGGGGTCACCCGGGACGGATCCGTGCCGGTCACGGCGACACCATCCTGATCCCGTTCCAGGAGCCGGAACCTCATGTGCGGGCCGTGCGGCTGCGCGTGGTGCCGCACGGGCGGTGAGGGGTGGCAGGGAGGGGCGGTCGATCGTCTGGGGTGGTGGTAGTTTGGACGATGGTGAATCGGGCTATCACGACGCCCAGCGATGGGCGGTCGGGCCCATCGAGTGCCATGGTCGGCCAGGCTCCCAGCAACCCCAGGAGGCGCCCCATGGGTGAACTCAACTCGTCCAAGACCCGGGTCGTCCCGGTGTTCAAGAAGCTCTTCGCTGCGGACCCGTCCGGCGCGAGTTGGCTCCCGGCCGTGATCGGTCTCGGATCTCGCGCGGATCAGGTTCCCGCGCCGGAAGGGCCCCACCGGCTGACGCCGCGGCACGCAGCGACCTGGGGGAAGGACGAATGCGCACTGCCGGCACCGAAGGCGCTGCTCAAGCATCTCGTGCAGATCGTGACACCCGAGCAGGTGAACGCGAGCGGTGCGAAGGGAGAAACGCGCACGAAGCGCGAAGCGTTGGCCCGGCGCGATGCCGCCGTGCTGCATGAGGCGATCGCGCACATCGACGCCGGACACCTCGGCCGCAAGTGGTGGGTGCTCGAAGGGCCGTCCTGCCCCGATGCCACCCTCGAGATGCCCAACGCCGTGATCGTCATCGAGGGCAAGCGCACCGAGGCCACCACGACCTCCAAGACCACCTGGATGCAGGGGCGGAGCCAACTGATCCGGCACATGGATGCCGCGATGGAGCAGTGGCCGAAGAAGCAGGTCTTCGGTCTGCTGATCGTGGAGGGGAATGGCGGTGCGGATGCTGTCGAGGTGCCAGCAGCATGGCGCGGGATGTCCGATGAGCAGACGTCGAAAAGCGTACTCGCCTCAAGCCTGCCGCACCGCACCGCCGCGGAGAAGGCGCTCTTCGCGAAGCGCGACCTCGGCGTGACTACCTGGCAGGCGGTCTGCAAGCAGTTCGGGCTGGCGTGGCCGCCGGGGTGACGGCAAAGGCGGGAAGGGTCCCGTTCCCGTCGCGTCAACGCTCGTACACACCCGGCGAGTCACAATGGTCAGGGCACTCGGTACCGGATCACGCTCTCACTCCCGTCCGCATCTGCTTCGACGCCAACGATCCCGCTCTCGTTCGCCGATATCCCCCTGAATCCACGAGGTAGTGATACTGCGCGGATCCCGGGCCTCCCGCTCGAGACGAGGAGCCACCGACTGGTCGCGTCCTCACCCCAAGGCTGAAGCCACAGGTCGCCGGTGATCCCGATGATGACGGTCCGAACACAGGGAAAGACCTTGGGAACCTCCAGAATCTTTCGCATGGCATCGGCGATCTGGGGCGTTGGTGCGCGGCCGAGATACGCAGCGCGCGCGCTGTCGGCGACTCTCGCGGGAATAGGGATTGCAGGCATGGTGACCCGCCGCACGCTTCCCCGACCGGTTTCAGCCTCCAACGCGGTCAATTGCACTGCGCACTGCCCGGCACCTTCGGCCATACCTCGGGCAAGGACCGGCGCATGCCCGTCCTCCTGGATGATCGGTCGCTCGGTCATGCAGAATGGTTGGGAAACCTGGAATTCCCCGCCGGCGGTCGTTGCTGTTGCCACGCAGTGGTCAGGCGCACTCCAGCCGATCATCCGCTTCACCTGACCATCTGCCCCCACTCGAAGAATTGGACGCCCTCCGACGGGGACGGTCCCTGCCCACTGCGGAATCGACGCCCCGCGTCGGATCGAGACGCGCACGAACGACTCGCCGTCCGGGCTGCGGCCGAGGAGTTCAGGCAATACAAAGAGTGATGGGTCCGGAGTGCCCGGCGGCGGGAGGAGGGGGAACGGCGCCTTCTGGGTACCCAGGAACTTTCCGTTCGAGGTGAACGAGGAGATTCGCCGCAGCGCTGGATCGAGTACCCACAGTGTGTCGCCAATCCAGCCATGCGGCCCGAGGGTTCGAAACTCCCCTGGACCCTCCCCGCTTCGGCCGACCGTGGTCACCCGGCCACCGGCCGCATCGATGAATCGCAAGGCCCTTTCCGCACCCGATGCGACCACAAGCGCGCCCTTCGGCCCGGCACTGATCCAGGTGACTGCATCCAGGAGAGTGGACGATCCGTCGATCACGACTTCACGTTTCGCCGCGATGACCGTCGCTGTGCTGGCCGAGTACGATTGTTGTGCCCGGAGTGGCAACGCACTGACGACGGCAACGAATGGAATCGCGGGAGACCACTTCATTGTGAACGCTCTCAGAAAAGGTCAATCAAGACATGGCGTTCAACCAGCTCCACTCCGTCGGGCTTGGTCACGCGGAGCGTCAGCCGGTACTTCCCCTTGCCGAGGCGAGAGAAATCCAGCGTCCGCGTGAGTTCCGAGAAGGCTGTATCCAGCGATTGGCTGAACTTGACCTGAAGCATCGGAGGCGCCTCTTCGGCCTCGGCATCACGCATTTCGAGCTCGATCCGGACCTCACGTACCGTGCTGTCGCGCCACATTTGCAGGTAGAGCTCGATCGGCACCTTGCGGTCGAAGCGAAGCGAGGAGGAAAGCCACACAGTTCGGCTACCAAGCGCCCACGACAGATCACTACCCTCAACGCCGAGCACGGGATCGGACATTCCGAAGGGAGTGGAGAGGGGCGGTGAGTCCCCACGCAGGGTCGCGAAGTGGTCGTCACGTCCCACTGCATTCACTCGCCACGCGAGAGGGCCACCCGGGTCGGCAACTGCGACCACCGCGCTCACGGGACTGCGATCCTTCACGGTGTCCATGCGACTCGACCACGTGTTGGTCGCCGCGCTCCAGATGCTCACTTCAGCGGTCATCGCGGGGAGGGCGTCGACCGTGCTTGCCTTTCCGGGTTTCGCAGTGATGGGCACGAGAAGGAGAGAGGCATGGGAACGGGGGTCGACGATTCGGAACAACGCCGCGTCGGCGGGAAGTGCTTGGAGATCGAAACGCAGCTGCCCATAGAAATAGCAGGTGCGGCCATTGGCGACGGGGAGACAGGTGTTGAAGGCACTTGTCGAGGGGACCAAGGTAAGAAAATGACGCGCGACCCGGTCACCATAGTTGCCCGTGATCGCATCAAGTTCCCGGTTGCGTTGGCGGACCCATCCCAGGAGCGAAGAATCCGGCAGGGTGAAGAGCGCTGTCACCTCCGCTGGTGTCATCCGCTGCCATGAATGCATGTACTGCACCTGATTCCACTTGCCGACATTCCTGCCGAAAAGGTGCCACCCCAATTCTGCCCGCGTCGCGGAATCGTGGGCAGTCGTCACCGCCAACTCGAAGAGATTCTCGCCAAGCGGCAGCTGCTTTGCGCGGAATGCGATCCACGCCAGCCGGAGGAAGTGCCAAGTGGAGTCATGCCCCACCTTGAGCGCCCGATAGCCACACTTCTCTGCCGTCGATCGATCGGCGAGGTGCAAGCTCACCGCGACGCAGCCCCGCAGGAAGTAGGGGTCGGTGACCGAATCCCGGACGCCAACCGCAATCGGGGCCGCGAATGTCTCGGGGCGCATGACGGCATCTGGACTGACCTTCTCGCGCTCGCCGTCCGCGGGTAGGGTTTCAAGCGCAAGCATCCCAAGCAAGCGTGCAGCACGGTCGTCCTTGCCGCGCAGTGTCATCGCCTGCTCCAGTGCCGCGAGGATTCCCCGTGCCCATGACGTGCCGATCGGCATCAGGAGCCCATCTCGGGCCCGCGCGCCACGAGCAAAGAGCAGCCCCCGGGCACAAGCCAACCGATACCATGCCTCGGAACTCTTCAGAGCGGCGGCAGAGTCCGCGCGGCGTCGCTCAAGCGCCGCCAGCTGGGTCGTCGTCGCGAGGCCAGGGACACCGCAGAGCTGCTGAATCCGCTGCCGGCCGATCGGCGCATCGTCAATGCGGCGGAAGTTGCCGTGGCGGTCGACCACGGGCAGAGACTGCGCGTGTGCGGCTCGCACAGCGCCGCCGGCAGAGAGGGCCGCGATGACGACCCCAACGCAGTGCGCGCGGCCCCACGGCGTGGAAACGGCGCGGTGCAGAATCGCTCGGCTTCGGCGTTGCTCCACGGGGTTACGTGGCATTTGCGCTACCTGCGTTGCGGGGGTCCGTCCAGGGTGGGAGGCATGTGGCGGGGTATCCTTCAATCTATCTGTGGATCAATCGCCCCGGCGGGAGTGGCGGGTCGACCAAGCACGGACGTCAGAGCTTCGTAAACCCGCCCACAACGCCGGATCGCTTTCGGGGAATCGCGCATCTCAACTGCTTGGGTATTCGCAGACTTCCTCTCACGCGACGTCCGCTCGCAAGGACTCCTCGACATGCGGTTTGCTCTCATCCTCCTTCCGGCGTTGGTACTCCCCGGCACGATGGTCGCCCAAGGGAATCCGCTCATCGGCACCTGGCGTGTCAACGCACCGGCAGGCACTCGCATCACGAGCGAGGGAGCCACCGCGATCTACGCCGAGGGGACACTGACGATCGTGGCGAAGGAGGACTCGCTGATCGCCACCCTCGCCACGCAGCCGATCGAGGGGAATACGCCGAAGCCGCCGCTCCGCCTTGCCGTCCGACCGCCCGCGAGCGGGGCGGTGACGTTCACCGCCAAGACGGAAACGCGGACGCTGCTGAATGGCCAGGAGCTCAACCCCACGGCGCTGCTCGTGACCCTCGTGTTGCGGGTGAGCGGCGATTCGCTCGGCGGCACCATGGAGCGGGTGCCGACGAACGACGACGAGTTGCCGCGGACGGGGCCTCAGCCGATCACGGGACAGCGCGTGAAGTCCTGAGCGGAGCGGCCCATCGGGACGCGGCGTCGAAGGCTTGCCCTCTCAGAAGCTCGTTGCCTGACGGGACCGAGTGGGAGGAGCCAGACGATCAGGCCGTGAGCGTAACGCGTGGCCGGCGCGTCACATGCGTTCGACGCAGGACGACCAGACAGTCCCTCCAGTGCCACGAGCGGACCACCGGAGGGACCCGTTGCGCGTCAGAGCGCCCACGGCGGTGTGAATGGCGCCGCGCTTCCCACGACGACCTCGCCACCGACGGGGTAGATCGCGATCGCCTCGAATGCGGCGTCGTAGGGATTGCCGAGCGCGAGGGTGCTGGACGCTGGGACGATCAGGGTGCCGCCGGTCTCGAGTTCGTGGAGCTGTCCGTCCACGGTCGCTCGGGCGCGCCCGGCGAGGGCGATGATGATCTCCTCGCGCGTGATGCGGTGGGGCGTCTCGGGAGTCCCGGGTTCCACCCGCACGCGCCAGGCGGCCGTCTCCGACGCGCCGCGGCTCGGCGCCGCCAGCCCGGTGAAGCTGGTGCCGGAAAACTTGAAGGACGGGTGGTCGGCAGGGTGCAGCAGTGGCATAAACTCCTCCTCAGGGTTATTGTTCACCACAGATTATAAACCTAGGTGAAGCTTATGGCAACTCCGTCGTCCGACACCGACCTTGGCGTGCTCCTCAACCTGGCCTACGGCGCCTTCGTCGCGCGGCTGCATGCGGCGATGGCCAAAGCCGGCTTTCACGATCTCGGCCGTTCGTTCGGTTACGTCTTTCGGCTGCTCGATGAGGGGCCGGCGAGTCTCAGTTCGCTCGCGACCCACCTGCAGATGACTTCGCAGGGCGCCCTCAAGATCGTGGCCGACATGGAGGCGAAGGGATACGTCGAGCGACACGACCATCCTGGCGACGCGCGCGTGCGGATGGTGGCGCTCACGGCTCGCGGACGAAAGGCGCTGCAGACCGCGCGGCGCTTCCACGCCGCGTTCGAAAAGCAACTGGCGACCAGTGTTGGGGCCTCGCGCGCCGCGGCACTTCGCAGCACGCTGGAACAGATCGTCTCGGACGCCAGTGCGGATGGGATCGATCTGACGGCGCGCCCAGCCTGAGCGCCAACGCTTCCAGTCCTCCCGCCCTCGCCATCTCCCATGACAAGGACGGCGGGCTGCAGCTTGCTGCCCGCGACACCGGGAGCTTCGCCCGCGTGACGGGGCCGAGGGGGAGGAGTCAGACGATCAGGCCGTGAGCTTCCGGAGGCCGGTGCCTCTCCCTTGACAGGTGTACCAAAAATGGTACATTCGTAACATGGATCCGGAGCTCAAGCGGATTCACGCGCACTTCTATCAGACGCTTGCCGGTAACGAGCCGGTGCGAGAGTGGCTGAAGCAGTTGTCAGTCGCGGATCGACGTGCCATCGGGGCCGATATCAAGGAAGTCGAGTATGCCTGGCCCCTCGGCAAGCCACTGGTCGATTCACTTGGTCGGGGGCTGTGGGAAGTGCGAAGCACGATCGCCGACGGAATCGCCCGCGTGATCTTCTGTGTTATCGGCGATCAGATGATCCTCCTGCACGGCTTCATCAAGAAGTCCAGGAAGACACCCGACCACGAGATCGCGCTGGCCTACCGTCGAATGCGGAAAGGAGTCGATAGATGAAGAAGAAGCACATCGGATCCAGCTTGGACAGCTGGCTCCAGGAAGAAGGCATCCTTGAGGAAACGACCGCCATCGCGGTCAAGCGTGTGGTGGCGCGCCAGATTGCCGCAGAGATGGCCAAACAGAAGCTGTCCAACACGGCGATGGCAAAGCGCATGGGGACCAGCCGTATCGCCGTCGACCGTCTCCTCGACCCGAAGAATCAGGCGGTCACGCTCAAGACGCTCTCCCGGGCGGCTACCGCGGTGGGCCGTACACTGCACCTCGAGCTCGTCTAGCGGGTCACTCTCCGAGTGAAGTGACGACCAGAGCGATTTCGGAGCCTCCGGTGATCGATCCTCGCCCGAGGGTGGCCGCCACCAACGGCTCCGCCCTCGGTCTCTCCGATGCAAGGACGGCGAGCTGCAGCGCTTTGCCCGCGGCACCGGGAGCTTCGTCCGGGACTCGGGACCGGCGCCGAATGGGCACGCATGAATCGGTGCCTAGGTGCGGTCCTCCGGTCCGCCGTCCAATGGCGATGCGCCCATCATCGGCGGCATGCAGCCCCGGGTGGTGTACCCGGCGCGGCGGCGCCGGCGTCCCGGTGGGGGCGCGGATCGGCCGCCTTGTTGAAACCTAAGCGTTGGGTTAACGTCCCTTATGCCGACGGTCCTCAAGACGGCCGGCTTCATCATCCGGGTCCATGGACCGCCGCGCGAGCATCCGCCCCCGCATGTCCATGTCGAACGCGGTCACGATGAGCTCGTCGTCATCCGACTCGGGACGGCGACGTCACCACCCTCCGTTTGGGCGGTGTACCGGATGCGGAATGTCGATGTGCTTCGGGCGTTCCGCTTGGTCGAAACCCATCATGCGCTGATCGACGCGGCGTGGAGGAGGCTGCATGGCTAGAGCTCGAGCGTCAGACGCCGACATCCTCGCGCAGATCCCGGCGGCGCGGCGGCGAGCGCGTGCCGGGCAGCCCGTCGCCGCAGAGGCACACTACGACCGCGCCAGGCGGTGTCTCCGGATCGGGCTCACGAATGGCACCGTGCTGTCAGTGCCGATCGAACTCGTGCCACCACTCCGACATGCGACCGACCGGGAGTTGGCCGATGTGACGGTCGGCGTCGCCGGGGTGAGTCTTCGCTGGGATCGCCTGGACGAGGACCTGGGTCTCTCGGCGCTCGCGCAACTGGCCCTCGGTCGCGGGCTCCTCCTGCGTGCCTCCGGCGCGGCCGGCGGTGCCGCGCGAACCACCGCCAAGGCTCAAGCCTCCCGTGCCAACGGCGCACTCGGTGGGCGGCCGCGCAAGACCGCCAGCTCGGGGTGAGTGACGTGAGGAGCAAATGCCGGACTGGGCGCCCCCAACTCCCGCCCCCGCGGCACTTACGCACCCTCCAACTTCCCCCGTCAAACCTCCAGAATCCTGGTCCGGACGCCGATCTCGCCGCATCGCACGACCATTGCTTTCGAATTCACGACCAACAATCCGTTCACCACGACCAACTCACGACGCCTCACGAGCAACTCTGACCTCACCAGGACCGACTTCCTCCTCACCAACACCAACATCGACCTCACCGGGACCATCAGCGGGTCGTTGACCTGCATCTCGGCGCTTGCAGCCTCCCGCCGGAAATTTCCAACGGCAACTTCGACCTGTCAGCCTCCAACAATCGATCGTGCAACGCCAGCTCACGCCGCATTGGGAGCATCTTGCGGCGTGCTGCCTCCAACACTTGACTCACCACCACCAACATTTCGTTGATCGGGGGGTGTTTCTCGAGGCGGAAGGGGCTGTTTCCGGGGGGCCGGGTCGTGGGGCGGGTGGCGCCTCACACGCTCCTGCCACCTCCTATACTTCGTCACTCCGCTCGTCCGCCGCTCCCCCGGCCACGGAATCCCGATGCCCCATCTCCGCCCCGGTGCTTGGCTCACACTCGTCGGCCTCCTATCAGCATGCGCCGGCGAACCTCCCGCCCCCGTGCCGCCTCCGGCGACTTCGGCCCTGCTCCCCCGCCTGGTGCCCGTCGCGTTCACCCCCGCCGAGGATGCGCCGCCGTTCACCACCGCCGATCGCTTCGCGCTCGGCCCCAAGGGCGATGTCGCGCTCCCGATGGCACAGGGTAGCGAACGGATGCTCGGCATCTTCGATTCGACCGGAGCCATGCGCACCACGGCAGGCGTCTCGGGCGAGGGCCCGGGTGAGCTGCGCATCCCGACCCCAGCGGTCTTCGAAGAGGATGGCCTGATCATCAGCGACATGGGGCTGCCACGGGTCGTCACCTTCGACCCGCAAAACGGCAAGGTGATCGCGACCACGCCCATTTCGCAGCCGATTCCGATTCTCGGTGCCTTCGGTGCCCGACTTCTCATGGCGGTCCCGACTGCAACTGGACTGATGCTGCCGGGGTGGCATATGCCAGGCGATGCGGACTTCACGCCGCTCGTCTCGCCGAGCGACAGCTTCGTCGTGACACGCTTTGCGCCAGCGGCCGACACGCGCCTGTCGCCACTCGCCACGCTCGGCGCCTGGCGTGGCGGCGTGCTCGTCGCCGACGGAAGAGGCTACGCCATCGGCGTCTATGACGGCACCGGCCGCTTCTTGCGCGCGTTGACGCGCGAGGTCGCGCCCCGATTCGCGACGCCCACGATGATCACCGCGTTCCAGCGACGCGCCGAGGCATACCGTGGCCCTGATGGAAAGGCGCACAGCCCCGCCCGCATCACCGCCGATGTCGACAAATTCCGTGCTGCGCAGCAGCCGCACTTTGTCCACTCGTCACCGCTGCGCGAGGATCGTCTTGGTCGCATCTGGATCGTCGGGATGGAGGGCGACTCCGCCTTCGCCGATCTCTTCACCCCGACCGGTCAGATCGGGCACCTCGGCATCGCCTGTCCCGCCTTCACCGGGCGCTGGTCCCTCAATGGCGAGTGGCTGGCGCTACTCTGCGATGCGCCAGCGGCGTCAGATCGGGGTGCGGTGCTGCAGTTGTACCGGATCGTGGAGTCCGGGGCCTAGGTGGCGGAATCGAGCATGGACCCGTCCACGGGCAGTGCGCGACGACGCTTCTTCAGGCCGAGCCGCGCGGCAGCGTTGCTCTTCGTGGGAGTCATCGGTTGCAGCGACGGCAGACGCATTGCGCCCGTACTCCCAGACGCCGACCTCACCTCGACGCCACTCTTCGTCCTCGAGGAAGTCCCCAACGCCCCGCTCGGCGACTTCTCCTCCCTCCTCCGCTGGCGCGACGGGTGGGTGCTCGCCGACGGGACCAATCAGCAGATTGTCCTCTTCGACAGCACTGGTCATCGACTCGGCAGTCTGGGAAGGCCAGGGGCAGGGCCAGGCGAATTCCGCCGACTGGGTCCGCTCGCCCTGCTCGATGACACCACGATCATCGCGCTCGATATCGATCTGCAACGACTCTCTCGCTGGGACCTGGTCAAACGCGGACAGGTCGGCATCGAACGGGCGGTCAGCGCCCCGAATGTTCCCACGCTGCTCCTCCATCGGGCCGATGGCATCCTGATCGGCGACATCTATGCCAAGGACCTCTTCAGTCTTGAACTGGTCGATTCCGTCACGCTTGCGCCGATCCGTCGGGCCGCCAAGGCGCCGGGGCTCTATCACGCCTCTCCCTACGTGGCAGGGTCGTTTGCGAGCGTCTCGGTTGTGCCCACCGGAGATTCGCTTCTGATCGGTTGGCAACTCGTCGATTCCATGCAGATGCTCGGTCCGTCACTCGAGCCGGGGCGCATGATCTCAGTGCCCGTATCTCGTCGGCGCGGCTCGCCGCCGGACCTTATTCAGCGAGGGAAGAACTATGGGGATGTGGTCGGGATGATTCCGCACACGTCGCTGATGAGTCGCCTTGGGCTCCTCGCCGACGGTCGCATTGGTGTCATTCACGTCGACCTGATTCGGAAGGACAACGGCAAGGGAAGGACGCGCGCCGGCAGTCGGGAGGTGTGGCTGAGCGTGCTCGACCACACAGGAACGCCGCTGTGCGTCGACCAGCGCATCGCGGCGCGCACCGAGGACGTCGTGCGCAGCTACTTCATTCGGGGGGAGCTGGTTGTGTTTCGAACGAGTGCGGACGACGGCATGACCCGGGTGTCGCGGGTGGAGGTGCCGGCCGAGTGCGGGGGCAGGCAGTAGCGTTGGTCCGTTCTGCGAGCTTACGCGCCCCTACCCCCGCTCACTCACATCCAGCCGCACGATGCTCTGCACGCCCATCTCGTTGGTCTCGATGCCCCAGATGGCGTTGCCGCGGACAGCGAGTGGACGGAACGTCGGCGGGAAGCGCACCGGACCGAGGTGCTGCCCCGCCTCGCTGAAGACCTCCCACACCGATGAACTGCCCCGCAACCCCTCCATCGTCAGCGCGGTGCCGCTCGCGCGCATCTCCGGGATGGTCAGGAAGCGCTGCACCATGATTGTGCCGAGGGGTCCCGGCCGCATGGCGATGAAGGTCGGGTAGAACTCCGCGAAGGAGATGTTGCCGAGGAGTGTTTCGATCATCGAGGCCGGGGCGGGACCGTTCGTGGCGAACTGTTTCTCGAAGTAGTCGCGAACCGCGGTGCGCGCGGCGCTCTGGTCCTCCTTCGTGACCGGAGTTCGTGGCGCAACGAGGGAGACCTCGCGGGTGACCACGCCACCGTCGCCGTATTCCCGATAGGCAAAGCGATCGGGGTCGCCGACCACGAATCGCCCGGACGGAAGGGTGGTCCACGACGGCTCGCCCTGGAACAGCGTGATCTTCATGGTGGAGAGCCCGCCACGCGTATCGAGGACGCCGCCCCCGTGGATGGCGAGGATGGTATCGGGCGGGGTCGTGAGGCGGACGATGTAACTGATTGGAGTGGACGTGCTGTCCCCGTCCTGGGCCACGCGCTTCAGTTGCATCAGGACGACGCCGTCGGGCGTGATGCCCCACGTGACGGGGGCACCGCCGCGCAGGATCATTGGCTGATCAGTCCGGTGCGTGCCGCTGCTGTCGTAGAAGTGCAGCCGCTGGTTGCTGTTGTCGACCACCGCGATCGTCCCGTTGTCGGCCGCGAGCAGGTGCTTCACCCCCGGGCCAAGTTCTCCGGGGCCTTCCCCCGGGCCGGCAAAGGTGCGGAGCAGCGCGCCCGCAGGCGAGAACTTCAGGATCACTCGGCGATCGGCATCGATGGTGTAGACGTTCCCTGCGGGGTCGAGGGCCAGGTCGGTCAATTGGCCCAGTTGCGATTCTTCGGCGCCGCTGTCACCAGCGATGCGCAGCCCCTCGACCAGTGTCCACGGCCCGGAATCGGCGGCTGCTCGCGCAGGATTGCGGACGAGCGTGACGCCGGCACTGTCCGACGTGCCGGCGGCATCACGAGAAGCGGTGCCGCAGGCGGTCAGGCATGCCGCGAGCAGGAGGATCGAGGGAACCGGGATGTGAGAGGGCATGGGGGAGGATCGCGCTGAAATAGCGGGAGGGGAAGGGGTGGCTGTTTCGACGAGCTCCCATCGCTCGGGCTACGCCCGGGGGCGGGGAATGTCTCGCATTTGTTTGCCCCCTACCCACCTTGACCGATTGTATATACATTCGCATGTTGCCGCATGCAGTTCATCTGGGACGAGGCAAAGAGCGAACGCACGTATCGCGAGCGGGGTTTCGACTTCGCCTTCGCCACGTTGATCTTTGAGGGGCCAACGCTTGAGCGCGAGGATACGCGGCAGGATTACGGAGAGCGTCGGATGCTCGCCATCGGCATGGCGCAGGGCGTTGAGCTCACAGTCTGTTACACTGATCGCGTCACTACCACCGGGAGCATGATCCGGCGGATCGTGTCCGCCCGAAGGAGCCAATATCGTGAGCGCAAAGCGTACCACCAAGCCTTCGAAGGTCGCTGAGCCTGCCCGGCGTGGCCGTGCCGACCTCGCACGACTCCGGGTGGTTCGCGATGCCGAGATCACCCGCACCAGCCCACGAGAACTCGCCGGATTGCCGGCAGACTTCTGGGCGGGCGCCGCAGTGGTCGAGCCGGTTGCCAAGCAGGCCATCTCCCTGCGGGTCGACGAGGACGTCCTGGCCTGGTTCCGGAGCCTCGGCCCGCGCTACCAAACCCGGATGAATGCGGTCCTTCGTTCCTACATGACTCAGACTGCCGCCCCCGCCCGGCGACGTCCGAAAAATGGGGCGGCGTAAGGGGGCCCAACCCCCCGGCCTCACTGGCGCCCCACCCTCCGCCCCGTCGCAGTAGCTTCAACGGGTCTCCCTCCCGTGAGCCCCGCAGCATGCGCTCTCCCCTGATCCTGCTGCTCGTTGCGCTGCTCCTCGCCGGCTGTGCCGATCGCGCTGCTGACCCGCGCACCACGGCCGCGACTCCCGTCGTCGTCACCGGCACCGGTGACACGATTCCGATGCGCGAGACGCTCCGCGTCGGCGTCCTCGATGGCGACCCCAACTATCAGTTCGACCGCGTCCTCTGGCTGCTGGCGCGACGCGACGGCGGCGTCCTCGTCTATGATATGGCGTCGAACACCCAAGGCAAGCTGATCCGTCAGTACGACGCGCAGGGACGGTTCGTGCGCGTGATCGGCGGCCGCGGCGAGGGTCCCGGCGAGTACGACGATTTTCCCCAGGGGACGCTGCTCGCCGATGGATCGCTGCTGATCGTGAGCCAGGGTCAGCAGCGCATCATGCGCTTCGACTCCGCAGGCAAGTTCACCGGCAGCTGGCCCGGGCCGACCGCCATCGTCGACGTCGCACCTGCCACGGACAGCGGGTGGTACGTGGCAAGCGTCTCGGCGCACTATCCGCAGGAAGCGAGGGCACGAGCGATCACCTATTTCCGCTATGACCGACTGGGGCAGCTCGTCGACACGATCCCCGCGCCGCCAGCGTATCGCGATGGCCCATCCGCCGATGCCTTCGGTCCGACGGCGATGATCATCGTCCTCCCCGACGGCCGCTTCGTGAGCAGTCGCACCGACTCGATCGCCTTCCAGATGGATGGCCCGACCGGCTCGACCTCCTACGCCCGCCCCTCGGACCGCGCGCGCTACAGCGAGGAGGAGAAGAAATCGATCGTGGGCGAATTTGCGGTTGTCAGCCGGATGTCGGGGATGAAGCCGCAGCCGATGGAAATACCGGATCTGAAGCAGGCGTTCTGGTACATGGTCTCCGACCCGGATGGTCGGATCCTCTTCCTCCGGCGCACCGCCGGCTTCCCGATTGCCGATACCACCAATCTCCGACCTGAAGATCCGCGGTGGCGCGGCATGCTCGAGATCGACGTCTTCGACTCTTCCGCCACGTATCGCGGACGGCTCGTCACGCCGCGGGATGTCGTGAACCGCCTCTACGCCTTCGGCAAGGGCCACCTCTGGCTGATGCACGAAGGGGAGAGCGGCGAGCAGTATCTGGTGCGGTGGGAGCCGGCGCGGGAGGCGTGGTAGGGGGGCTTCCCCCGCCTCGAATGATCCTCGCCGGCCAGCATTGTCGCGTTCCCTGAAGAGCAGCTTTCCTCAGGGAGGATACCAATGCGACGACTTTGGCTGGTGATGGGACTGAGCTTGGCGGCGTGCGGTGGTGGCAGCGATCCGGTTGTACCTCCGCCCCCGCCCCCGCCGCCGCCAGCGGCGGTCGCCACGGTGGTGGTCACTGCGGCGAATGCGTCGCTGCAACCACCCCAGACCACCACCCTCACCGCCACGCTCAAGGATGCCGACGGCACCGTGCTGACGGGCCGGTCGATCACCTGGTCCTCCAGTGCCGAGGGCGTCGCCTCGGTCGCGGCCGGCGGGCTGGTCACGGCCGTCTCGGCCGGCACCGCGGTGATGACCGCGACCAGTGAGGGGAAGAGTGGCTCGGTGCAGATCACGGTGAGTGCGGTGCCAGTGGCGACCAGCGTGGTCGTCACCCCCGCCACGCCGACCGTGATTTCCCGGGCCACGCAGGCGATGACCGCGGCCATCCGGGATCAGCTCGGCAACCCGGTCAGCGGAACGGTCACCTGGCAATCGGCCGATCCGGCCGTGGCGACCGTCAACACCACCTCCGGGCTGGTCACCGCGGTCTCCCCCGGCACCACCACCATCACCGCGGCCAGCGGCGCGCTCACGGGCACCACGCTCCTGACCGTGGTGCCCGCCAGTCTCACCGCGATCGTCGAGACGTACCGGGCCCAATTCGGGCTGCCGGCGCTGGGGGCCGCCATCGTGACGCGCACCGGCAAGACGATCGCCATCGGCGTGTCGGGGAATCGCCGCTGGGGCACGGTGACGCCGGTGACGCTCACCGACAAGTGGCACCTTGGATCGGACACCAAGGCGATGACGTCATTTCTCGCCGCGATGACGGTCAAGGCCGGCCTCGTCTCGTGGACCGACTTGATGGTGCAGCGCTACCCCGAACTCGCGACGATTGCGCGCCCGGAGTTTGCCGGGGCAACCCTGCGCACCCTGGCGACGATGCAGTCCGGCATCACCGGCAATCCGAATTTCACCCCGGTGGGGACGCTCGCCCAGCAGCGCGTTGCGGTCGACAACTGGGCCGTGCAACAGGCACCGGCCGCCACGCCCGGCACGTACTACTACAGCAACGTCTCGTACCAGATTTTCGCCGAGATCATCGGGCGGGCCTGGGCCACCGGGTACGAGCAGGCGATGCGCGACAAGCTCTGGACGCCGCTCGGGATCACCACCGGCGGCTTCGGCCCGACGACCGGGGCGGGCCAAAGCGATCAGCCGGTCGGCCATGAGCCTGCGGGCGGTGGCTGGACGCCGTGCGAGGCGTGCGACAACTCCTGGGCCGCCGGGTCAGGCAAGATCCACATGAGCCTGCCGGATTGGTCGCGATTCATCTGGGAGGTGCTGCGCGCGGATGTCGGACAATCGTCGTTGCTCAGCCAGAGCGAAGCGCGGCTCCTGACGACCGGGGCCACGACGGTCAACGCCAACCTGGGCTATGCCTACGGCTGGACGTCGTGGAACAACCAGCGGACGATTCAGCATGACGGGACCAACGGTCGGAACCGGGCTCGCGCCCTGCTCTATCTCGATGCGGGCGTGGCGTACATTCTGACGACCAATGCGGGCGATTCGGCCGATGACGGCGGTGCGCCCAATGCCGCCTTCAACGCGCTGGTGACGCGACTGCAGACCTTCTACCAGACCGGCCAATAGCCCGACGCGGCAACTGCGGATGGAGAGGGCCCCCACACGGGGCCCTTTTCATTGCGGTGTGGCGGCCGGCAGCTTGGCCTGCCAGCGCGCGGCCTCTGCCGGCTTCTTCCACGCGGTGTAGAGTCCGACCAGTCGGGTTCGGGCTTCCTGCACGATCTCCGAGTCCTCGCCGCGCGCGGCCACCAGGGCCTTCTCGCTGGCCAGCAGCCGGCGCTCCGCTTCGGGGTAGCGGCCCGCCCGCACGAGGAAGTCGCCCAGATAGCTCTCACTCGACGCGGTGAGATAATGCCCGGCCGGGAGCGTGGCCGCTCGCAGCTGCCAGCTGGCCCGCAACCACCGTTCGGCCTCGGGCAGGGAGTCGAGGTGCGCCAGCGAGTTGCCGAGGACGCGCATCGCGGTGGCGACCGCGGGATGATTGTCCTGCAGGGTCGTGCCGCGGAGCGCGAGGACCTTTCTGGCCCAGACCGTCGATTCGCGGTAGCGGCCGACCCGGCCGAGATGGTCGGCGTAGTTGAACATCGTCCACGCATAGTCGGGATGCGTCGGGCCGAGCAGCTTCTCGCGCATTGCGAGCGCCAGCCGGTAGGTGGAATCGGCACCGCGAATGTTGCCGGCGTACTCCTGCACCGTGGCGAGCGGCGAGAGGATGGCGGCGACCAGCGGATGCTCATCGCCGTGGACGCGTCGCGCGGCGGCGACCGCCTGGGTCAGCAGCGACTCCGCCGCGGCGTGGTCGCCGAGTTCGTCGGTCACCACCCCGAGGTTGGCATAGGCGTCAGAGCGGGCGGAATCGTTGACCGGCAGGATGCGAAGATGCAGGTCGAGGGATCGCTGCAGGGCGACCTTGGCCTCGGGCATCTGACCGAGCCGCAGGAGCAGTCGGCCGCGCACGTCGAACAAGTTGGCCAGCGCGGCGTCATCCTTCGGGGCGAAGCGGGTGAACAAGCGGTCGGCCTCCTGCAGCACGGAGTCGGCGGCGGCATAGCGTCCCTCGAGTTCGAGCACCGTCGTCAACCGTGTGAGCGCGGTCGCGGTCGCCCGGCTTCCGTTCGGGGCGAGCCGCCGGTGGGCGGCGATGGCGAGGCGATACTGTGCCTCGCTCGGTTCAAACTCTCCGAGGGCGAGGTAGGTCCCGCCGATGATCTCCCGAATCTCGGCCTGGAGCGCCGGTTGCGCCTCAAGCTCCGCGGCGCGCACGGCCGCGGAATCCAGCACGACGCGCATCGTCACATCGCGCCCGAAGGATGCCGGATTGGCCGCACCGAGCATCGTCACCAGGAAGGTCTTGACCTGATCGGCTCGCTCGCGCTCCCGGATCGTCGCGCGCGCGTTCAGCGTCGTCGCCACCATCCCGCCGATGAGCGAGATCACGGCCAGCGAGATCGCGGCGGCCTCCGCGCGATGGCGCCGGACGAGCTTCCCGAAGCGGTAGCCGAGGCCCTCGGGGCGCGCGAGCACCGGACGGTGCTCGAGAAAGCGCCGGATGTCCGCCGCGAATTCCTCCACCGATCCGTAGCGCCGTTCGGGCTCCTTGCGGAGTGCCATGAGCACCACCGCGTCGAGGTCGCCGCTGATCTGGGCGCGGGCGCGCTCCAGGCTGCGCTCGGACAGGGCGCGCGCGCGGGCCGGCGGCAGGACGGTGCTGGGTCGCGTCGGCACGACGTCGCGCACGACGCGCTCGGCGTCGGCGGCCGACATGTCGTCGACGTCGAGCGGCCGCGTGCCGGTCAGCAACTCGAAGAGCACCACGCCGAGGGAATAGACATCCGACCGGGTCCCCATCGGCCTGCCGGAGAGCTGTTCCGGTGAGGCATAGGCGGGGGTGAATGCCCGGGTGCCGGCCGCGGTGGCCGTCGCGCTCGTGGTGTCGTCCTCCGTGGTGTCGCGGAGAAGCTTCGCGATGCCGAAATCCAGGAGCTTGACGGCGCCGTCCCCGGTCACGAGGATGTTGCCGGGCTTGAGATCGCGGTGAACGACGAGACTCTGGTGCGCGTACTGCACGGCCGCGCAGACTTGCAGGAAGAGGGCGAGTCGCTCGGGCACGGTGAGGGCGCGGTGGTCGGCCCACTGCGTGATCGGTTCGCCCTCGACAAACTCCATGGCGAAGTACGGCTGACCATCCGGCGTGACGCCGCCGTCGAGCAGCGCGGCGATGTGGGGATGGACCAGCGAGGCGAGGATCTGGCGCTCGTGGCGGAAGCGGCTCAGCGCGGCCTCGCCAGCGGTGTGTCGGCGCAGGAACTTGATGGCCACGCGCATCTCGAACTGCTGGTCGACCCGGGTGGCCTCGTAGACGGTGCCCATTCCGCCGAAGCCGATTTCGCGGACGATCTGGAACGCGCCGACGCGGGTCCCGACTCGATGATCGACCGCCTCCTCGTGGAGCCACCGAGGGGCATTCGCCGCCCCGCGCTCGAGGGCGTTGCCCGTGCGAGCGTGCGCCGCGAGCAGTCCCCGGACCCTGCTCGCCAGTGCCGAATCGTCCTGCGCGAGCTGGTGGAGGTGCTGCGCCCGGGCCGCCTCGTCCTCGATGGCCAAGGCGCTCTCGAACGCGTGCTGCAACTGCTGCAGGCGTTCGGGGGTCAATGCGGCGTCGTCCATGTCGGCATCCTGGGACGGAACGTGGGGGGGTCAGGCGGTGGGGCCGAGGGCCTCCAGCAGGAAGGCACGCGCAAAGGTCCAGTCCCGCTTGACGGTGGCGATGGAGACGCCCATCACCTCGGCGGCCTCGTCGATCTCGAGCCCCCCGAAGAAGCGGAGCTCAATGACCCGGCCCTGACGAGGCGCGAGGCGCTCGAGCCGCTGCAGGGCATCGTCCAGGGCGATCAAGTCGAGGGCGTCCGTGGTCTCCGCGCGCACCGAATCATCAAGGGTGATCCGGACCCCGTGGTCCCGCTTGACCGCGCGGCGTGCCCGGGCGTGGTCGAGCAGGATCCGTCGGATGGTGGTGGCGGCCACCCCGTAGAAATGCGACCGGTTCTGCCAGGCGACGGTGCGCTGCCCGAGCAGGCGCATGAAGGCCTCACTGACCAACTCGGTCGGGCGCAGGGTGTGGCCGTCCTGCTCGTGGCGCATGGCGTTGACGGCGATGCGATGGAGTTCCCCATAGACCTGCTCGGCGAGCGCGTCGGCCGCGCCCGGCACGCCATCGCAGACCTGGTCGAGCAACCTGGTGATTTCCGGCTTGGGGGTCTCGGGCATCCCTTCAAGGTAATTCGGCGGCGGCGAGAGGGTCCGCGCGTCTGGTCACGGGTCACAGATAACCGGTCACCGGCCCCTGATCCGGCATTACTTTAAGCCATGGCCTCCCTCCATCGCCTCGAACGCCTTCCGGTTGAGATCCTCGATCCGCCGGAAGCCCTGGCGCGCGCCGCCGCGCGCCGCATCGCCGACCTGATCCGCTCCCGCGCCGCCCAGGGGAAGGGAACCGTCCTCGGCCTCGCCACCGGATCGACCCCCGTCGGGGTCTACGCCGAACTGGTGCGCATGCACCGCGAGGAGGGGCTCTCGTTCCAGACCGTCGAGACCTTCAACCTCGATGAGTACTGGCCGATGGCGCCCGACTCGCTCCACTCCTACCACCGCTTCATGCGCGAGCATCTCTTCGACCTGGTCGACCTCGACCCGGCCAAGTGTCACGTGCCGCCGGGGTCGGTCGATCGGGAACAGGTCGAGGCGGTCTGCGCCGCGTACGAACAGCAGATCCGGGACGCCGGCGGGATCGACCTCCAGCTCCTCGGCATCGGCAAGACCGGCCACATCGGCTTCAACGAGCCCGGCTCGGGCGATGATTCGCGCACCCGGCTGGTCACGCTCGACGCCGTGACGCGCCGTGACGCCGCCGCCGACTTCTTCGGCGAGCGCAACGTCCCGCGCCAGGCGATCACGATGGGCGTCGCCACGATCCTTGAGGCGCGCGAGATCCTCCTCCTCGCGACCGGTGAGCACAAGGCGGGGATCCTCCGCCGCGCGATCGAGGGCGAGATCGATCACCACGTCGCCGCGACCTTCCTGCAAGGCCACCCGAACACCATCGTCTACTGCGACGCTGCCGCTTCCGCCGACCTGACGCGCATTGCCACGCCGTGGCTGCTCGACGAGATCGAGTGGACACCGGACCTCGAACTGCGTGCCGTCGCGTGGCTGTCGCAGACCGCGGGCAAGGCGATCCTCAAGCTCACCGAAGCCGACTACGCCGAGCATCATCTCTCGCCGCTGGTGGCGCGGCATGGCGAGGCCGGTGCCGTCAACGGGGAGGCGTTCAACGCCCTCGGCGCCAAGATCCGCGGCCGCTCCAAGCTCCCCAAGGGCCAGACGATCATCTGCTTCTCGCCGCACCCCGACGACGACGTCATCTCGGCGGGCGGGATCCTGCGCAAGCTGATCCTCAACGAGAATCAGATCATCGTGGCCTACATGACCAGCGGCAACATCGCCGTCTTCGATCACGACGCGCTGCGGTACGTGGAGGTGATCGAGCGGCTCGCGAGCGATGCGCACCTGGGGCGACGCGCGGTCGATTCGCTCGCGGAGCGCGTGCGTCACTCGCTCGAATCCAAGGCGCCTGGCGACATCGACTCTGCCGAAGTGCAGGACCTCAAGCGCGTGATCCGCGAAGGCGAGGCGGTGAGCGGGATCGAGACCCTCGGCCTCTCGCGCCACAACGCCCGCTTCCTGAACCTGCCGTTCTACCAGACCGGCAAGGTGAAGAAGGATCCGATCGGACCGCGCGACGTCGCGATCATCCGTGCGCTGCTCGAGGAGATCAATCCCGACCTGGTGCTCGTCGCCGGCGACCTCTCCGATCCGCACGGCACGCACCGCCTCTGCAAGGACGCCATCGAGCTGGCGCTCGCCGAGGTGAAGCCGGCGGGGATCGTGCCGGAGGTGTGGCTCTATCGCGGCGCGTGGCAGGAGTGGCCGGTCACCGAGGCGACGTGGCTGGTGCCGCTCGCGCAGGAAGAGCTCAAGCTCAAGATTCAGGCGATCTTCAAGCATCAATCGCAGAAGGATTCGGCGCCGTTCCCGGGCCAGGACGATCGCGAGTTCTGGCAGCGGGTCGAGTCGCGCAACAAGGGGACCGCGGAGCTGCTCAACCAGCTGGGATTGGCGGAGTACTTTGCGATGGAAGCGTACGTTGTTGGGTGAACGATGATCGATCATCGATCATCGATGATCGATCATCGGCTGACTCGACGTCAATGGCTGCTTCGCGCCGCCGGCATCACGGTCGGCACCGGCCTCGCCTCCCTTGGCTACGCCGTTGGCTGGGAGCCGGAGTGGCTGGAGGTCGTCACGCGCGATCTCCCGATCCGCGGGCTTCCTGCCGCGCTCGAGGGAAAGACGCTGGTGCAGCTGAGCGACCTGCACATGGGCCCGCGCGTCGACGACAGCTACATCGCCAGGACTTTCGCCACGGTGACGGCGCTCAGGCCGGACATCGTGGTGATGACCGGTGACTGGATCAGCTATCGTCGCACCACGCAGCTCGAGTCGTTCGACCGGCTGATTGCTTCCTTCCCGCAGGGCCAGCTGGCGACGATCGGCATCCTCGGCAACCACGACTACGGCACCAACTGGCGGATGCCTGCCGTGGCGGAAGCCATCACCACGCGTGCCGAAGCGCACGGCGTGCGGATGCTGCGCAATGAGGCCGCGGTGGTCGATGGGCTCACCATCATCGGCCTCGAGGACCTGTGGGGACCGTACTTCACGCCACCGCCTGCGCTGCTGGCGGCGAGCGACGCGCCGCGGCTGGTCCTCTGCCACAATCCCGATGCCGCCGATCACCCGATCTGGAGTGGCTACCAGGGCTGGATCCTCGCGGGGCACACCCACGGCGGGCAGTGCAAGCCGCCCTTCCTGCCACCACCGATCCTTCCGGTCGAGAATCGGCGCTACACCTCGGGCGAGATCGCCGTGCGTGGCGAACGGCGACTCTATATCAATCGTGGCGTCGGTTACCTGATCCGGGCGCGGTTCAATGCGCGTCCGGAGGTGACGGAGTTTCGGTTGAAAGGGTGAGGGGTGAGGGGTGAGGGGGCGTTGTCATCCCGAGCGTAGCGAGGGACCTGCGTAGCCGCCAGCACGCAGATCCCTCACGTTGTTCGGGATGACGTTCCCCCCTTACCACTCACCCCTCACCAACTCTCGATCACTGTTCACCGTTGCTTCACCATCCCACATCAGGAATGGGTCATGCACATCGAACGTCATCGCAGTGATCGGATCGGCTGGCTCCGCGCCGCCGTGCTCGGAGCGAACGACGGGCTCATCTCGACGTCGTCGCTCGTGGTGGGTGTCGCGGCGGCGGCGCCGGACCGAGCGGCGATTCTCGTCGCGGCCGTCGCAGGGCTCGCGGCTGGTGCGCTCTCGATGGCGGCAGGCGAGTATGTCTCCGTCTCGTCGCAGGCCGACACCGAGCATGCCGACATTGCGCGCGAGCGCGGCGAGCTCGCCACTGATCCGGAGCCCGAGCTGGCCGAGCTGGCCGGCATCTACGTGAAGCGCGGCCTCACGCCGGACCTCGCGGCGCAGGTCGCCGTGCAGCTCACCGCGCACGACGCCCTCGGCGCCCATGCGCGCGACGAGCTCGGCATCCACGAATTCACCACCGCCAAGCCGATCCAGGCGGCGATCGCCTCGGCGGCGTCGTTCGCCGTGGGAGCGGCGCCACCGGCGATCCTCGCCGCGGTGTTGCCGACCAGCGTCCTCTCGGGCGGTGTGGTGGCCGTCACCATCGTGCTGCTGGTCGGTCTGGGAGCGGTGGCGGCGCAACTCGGTGGCGCGTCACTGGTGCGCGGCGCGTTGCGCGTCGCCTTCTGGGGCGGCGTGGCGATGGGGGTGACGGCGCTGGTGGGGAGGTTGTTCGGGGCGGTGGTGTAGTCGCGGGGCGCAGCTACCGGGCGCCGTCGAGCACCGATCGCACCCGCGCCGCCAACTCGCCGACGGTAAACGGCTTCTGCAGAAAGTTCGCGACCGAGTCCACCACGCCGCGGCGGATCATCTCGTCGCTGCTGTAGCCGGAGAGGAAGAGCACGCGGCACTCCGGGCGCGAGGCGAGGAGCACATCGGCCAGCTGGCGGCCGCCGAGGTGGGGCATCACCACGTCGGAGAGGAGGAGGTGGATCGGTTCCTTCAGCGCTCGTGCCAGCGTGATGGCGGTCGCACCATTCGCGGCCTCGAGCACCTGGTAGCCGAGGCCGCGCAGCATGGTGCGCACCAGGTGCCGGAGCGCGTCGTCGTCCTCGACCAGCAGGATCGTCTCCGTGCCTCGCGGCAGCGCGCCCGGCGTCACCACGGGCTCAGCGGCCGCCACGACGCCATCGGCCCGCGGGAGATAGACGCGGAAGGTGCTGCCCTTGCCGAGTTCGCTCTCGACGGTGACGTAGCCGAGGGCGTCGCGCACGATCGTCGCCACCGTCGCCAAACCCAGCCCCGTCCCCTGCCCGGGCGCCTTCGTCGTGAAGAACGGCTCGAAGAGGTGGGTGTGCGTGTCGGCCGTCATCCCGGTGCCGGTATCGGTCACCTCGAGCAGGACGAAGTCGCCAGCCGGCACGCCATCGAGGGGCTGCGCGATGGCCTTGCACGAACTGCGCATCACCAGCGACCCGCCCTGCGGCATGGCATCGCGCGCGTTGACGGCAAGGTTGAGCAGTACCTGCTCGAGCTGGCCCGGGTCGGCATGCAGCGGCCAGGGCTCTGGTGTCAGCTCGGTGGTGAGCGAGATGTCCGCGCCGATCAGTCGGCGGATCATCCGCTCGCTTTCGGCGATCACCGCATTCAAGTCGAGCATCTTCGGTGACACCACCTGCTGCCGGCTGAAGGCGAGCAGTTGCCGGGTCAGGGTGCGCGCGCGCGCACCGGCCTCGCGGATCTCGTCCAGCAGCTCGCGCGACGGCAGGTCCGCCGGGAGCTCGGCCTGAAGCAGTTCGCTGCAGCCGTTGATGACGGTGAGGATGTTGTTGAAATCGTGCGCCACGCCGCTCGCCAGCTGGCCGACGGCCTCCATCTTCTGCGCCATCTGCACCTGCCGCTCGAGGGCCTGTCGCTCCGCCGCCTGCACGAACGCATCGAGCGCGAGCGACACCGTCGGCGTGATCTCGCCGAGCGTCTCGATCAACTCCGGCGTGAAGAAGCCGGGTTGCTCGGCGTAGAGGCTGAGGACGGCCGCGACCCGCCCCTTCTCGAAGAGCGGAAACGCCGCGGAGGCACCGAAGCCGGAACGCCGACCATGTTCATGCCACGGAACTGTCAGCGGCGATGCCAGGAAGTCGTTGACGACGGTCGTCGAACCGGCAAGTGCGGCCTGCCCGGTCGGCCCCTGCGACGTCGGATCGGTCGGATCGAGGGAGACATGCAGCGAGGCGAGATAGCCGCCGTCGTCGCCCGAAAAGGTCATCGGTTTCACGATCCCGTCGGTGGGGATGCCGATCCAGGCGAAGCGGAAGTGGCCGGTGTCGACCGCGATGCGCGTGAGCGCCTGAAAGAGCTGCTCGCGACTCTCGGTCGTGAGCACCGCGCGGTTGGCCTCCGCCATCATGTGATAGAGGATGGTCCGCAGACGGAGGGCGGCTTCCGTCTGGTTCGCGGCGGGCTCGTTCATTCGCGATCCTTCGGTGCGGGTGCACGGCGATCCGAGGGGGAGGGCTCGTCGCGATCAGGCCCCACTCGGAGTATCGCGCCACACCCCCCTTCCCGCCAGAGCGGCGGTGCCAGCCGTCAATACGCGGTGAGGTCCCGCGCGACCGCGACGCGGCCCGTGAAGCCGCCGCGTCGGACGCCGCCGACCAGCTCGGCATCGCTCCCCCCCATGCGCACGATGTGCGTCAGCACCACCTGCTTCACGTTGGCGCGCACGGCGAGCTGCCCGACCTCGACATCGCTGGTGTGCACGCTGTGCATGTACGCCGGCCAGGCATCGCCACCCGGCCGATCCTCCGGCTTCAGGCGCACGGACGGATAACTCTCGTGCACCAGCAGGTCGGCGCCGCGCGCCGCGGCACGGAGCGCATCGCCCGGGCCGGTATCCCCCGAAAGGACGATGGTCCGCGTTGGCAGCACGATGCGATAGCCGAATGCGACGGCAAACTCACCATGCACCACGGGGATCGCCTCGATCCGCACGCCGGCGCTGTCGTAGACCACGCCTCCGCGCGACTCGATCACGGTGACTCCCGGACCGGCCGGCTGACCCTGTTCGAGGCCATTGATCCGCGCGGTGATGTCCTCCTGCCACGCCGCCAGCAGGCGATCGACCATGGTGCGCGTCCCGGGCGGACCAACCAGCGGGAAGGGTCCCCGGCGTCCCATGGTCCAGGTCGTGAGGAGGAGGTCGGGGAGCCCGAGGGTGTGGTCGCTGTGGAGGTGGGTCAGGAAGGCGCTGGTCATCCCGTCGATCGGGAGCCCGGCCGCCGCGACGCGACGCATGACCCCGGCGCCGGCGTCGAAGAGGAAGGTGCGCTCGCCGTAGACCAGGAAGTAGGCAGGCCCTGCACGCTCCGGATCGGGGACCGGCGTGCCCGAGCCAAGGACGATGAAGCACCCCGCGGCACGCTGGGCGGCGGTGCAGGGCGAGCTGGCCGTGAAGCGGCGAGGAGACTGGGCTGCCGCGCCATGGACGAAGAGAGCGAGCACGATGACGGCGGCGAACAGTGGGGTGGGGCGCATTTCGGAAACTAAGCCGCGGGTCGCGTTGGCCTCCAGTGTCGTCGCTCCCCTTGCGGGGCTGGAACAGGGCGCGTAGTTTAACCAAATGGTTAAACCAAAAAGTAAGTCGCGGCGCGGGTCGGTGGAGACCCCGGCTCCGGTCGTGGACCCTTCGACGGCGGACCGTATCCTCGATGCGGCGCACCGGGTTTTCCTCCGCCGCGGCACCGCGGGGGCGCGGACCCAGGAAATCGCCGCCGAGGCCGGGGTCAACAAGGCGCTGGTGCACTACTACTTCGGCACCAAGGAGGCGCTTGCCGACGCGGTCTTCCAGCGAGTCGCCTCGGTGCTGCTTCCGTCAATGTTCGCTGTCCTCTCCGCGCCCGATCTATCCCTCGCGGAGCGGGTCCGGCGCGTGTCCGAACGGCAGGTCGCGTTCCACCGCACGCATCCCTACATGGCGATCTACCTGCTGAGCGAGATCCACACGGCGCCCGAGCGACTCGAATCGCTGGTCGGGCGGCACGGTCGTCCCTCGCTCGAATTGCTGCGGTCGCAGCTGGATGCCGCGGCGGCCGCAGGGACCATCCGCCCGGTCACGATCACCGAGTTCATGGTGAACCTCATGTCCCTGTTGGTCTTTCCGGTGGTGGCTCGGCCGATGATCCGTCACATCGTCGGAATCGGCGAGGCCGAGTACGACCAGTTCCTCGACCAGCGGGCGGAGCAGGTCGTCACCTTCTTCTTCGCGGGGCTCAGGCCATGATCCTCCTTGCCGCCACGCTGTTCCTCGCCCCGGTGCCACAGGATTCCCTCACGCTCGCCTGGGTGCACGCCCGGGCCGAAGCAATGGATCCACGACGCGGGCAGCGCGACCAGCTCGCGGCCGCCTCCGAACAGCGTACCGCCGTCCTGCGCAGCGCGCGGCTGCCGCAGCTCGCGATCCGGGCGCAGGCCACGCACCAGAGCGATGTCACCCGGGTGCAGCTGCCAGGGGCGAACATCACGCCGCCTCCCCGTGATCGCTGGCAGGCGGTGCTGCAGGCCGAGCAACTGCTGTTCGACGGCGGACTCGTGGAGGGCCGAGTGGCGCTCGAATCGTCGCGATTGGTCGAGCAGCAGGCCGGGGTTCGCGTCGCGCTGTACGCACTGCGTGGTGAGGCCGAGACCGCCTTCTTCGGGGCGTGGCTGCTACAGGAGCGATTGGACGAACTCGATGCCGTCACGGCCGACCTCGCCTCGCGACTCGGCGAAGTCCGCGCCAGGGTACGAGAGGGTCTTGCCCTGCCGCGTGACACGGCAGCGATTGCCGCCGAGCGCCTCACGGTCGTGCGGCGCCGCGCCGAGGCCGACGTGCAGCGGCAGGCCGCGATCGCCGTGCTGTCACGGCTCACCGACACGACGTTGGCGGCCAGTGTGCGACTCGTCGGGCCGGTGCTGAGTGGTGTCGTCGATGCGATCGCCACCACGGCGCTCGACACGCTGCGCCACCGACCCGAGTTCGCGCAACTCCAGGCCACGCAGGATCGGCTCGCGCGCGAGGCCGCGCTTGCCGCCGCCGAGAATCGCCCGACCCTCTCCGCATTCGCCGAGGGTGGCGTCGGTCGACCGGGGTTGAACCAGTTCGAACCCGATCCTGCGGCCTTCTGGCAGGGCGGCGTGCGCGTGACGTGGCGCCCGTGGACCTGGCGTTCGGCCGAGCACTCGGCTGGCGCACTGCGCGCGCAGGGCGAGGTGGTGGCGGCCGATGCGCTGGCGCTCGCCGCGCGCCTGTCGCGCGCCGTCGAGGCCGACCTGGCCATGATCCACCACCTGCGCGAGGGGTTTGCCGACGATGCCCGCCTGATCACGCTGCGCTCGGAAATCGAGCAGGCCGCGCAGGCCGAACTTGCCGAAGGGATCATCACGGCGGCGCGTTACGTCGAGGCGCGCACCGACCTCGCCGAGGCGCGGCTCGCCGAGCGACGGCACCGTGCCGAACTGGTGCGTGCCGAGGCCGCGTTTCTGACCACCCTGGGGATCGCGATCCCCGCAGCCCGTGAGTGACCCGATGACGATGATGCGATGGAGTCTGCCCATGCTGCTGTTGCTTGGGGCATGTGCCAAGGACGACACGGCGGCCTGGGGCACCTTCGAGGCCGACGAGGTGACGGTGGCGGCGCAGGCGAGTGGCCCGGTGACGCGCGTCGCGGTGCGCGAGGGCGACAAGGTGGCAGCGGGGGACGTGATCGCCGAAGTGGATGCCGGGCCACTCGCGCTGCAGCGTGACGAGCTCGAGGCGCGCCGCGCCACGGTGACGTCGCGCCTCGGGGAGGTGGCGGCACAGCGTGCGGCGCTGCAGGCGCAGCTCGAGCTGGCCCGGCGCGACGAGGGCCGGATGCGCCGACTCGCCGTGGCCAAGGCCGCAACGCCGCAGCAGGTGGACCGTGCCGAGCGCGAAGTGGCCGTGCTGGTGGCACAGCTCGGCGGGGTCGACGCAACACGCGCCACGATCGGCCGCGAAGCCGCGGCGATTGGCACGCAGGTGGCGCAGCTCGAGGATCGGGTGACGCGATCGGTCGTCCGCGCGCCGCTGCATGGCACGGTGCTCGTGCGCATGGTCGAACCGGGCGAGGTCGTGACCGCTGGGCGGCCGATGGTCGTGATGGCCGCACTCGACACCCTCACCTTTCGGGCGTGGGTGAGTGGCGCGCAGTTGCCGGCCATCCGCCTCGGCGCCACGGTGACGGTGCGCACGGACGGCGGCGAGGGAACGCTCGTGGAGCACACGGGCACGGTGACCTGGATCGCCGAGCGGGCCGAGTTCACCCCGACCCCGATCCAGACGCGCGATGAGCGGGTCACGCAGGTCTACGCCGTGAAGGTGCGCGTGGCCAATCCCGACGGAACGCTCAAGGTCGGCATGCCGGGCGAACTCGTGCTCGCCGCCGCCACGCCGTGACCGCAGCCGAGCCCGCCATCGTCGTGCGCGACGTGCATCTGGCACGCGGCGCCACGCGCGCGGTGGATGGCGTGTCATTCACGGTGCCAAGAGGCGAGCGGTTCGGCGTCATCGGGCCCGACGGCGCGGGGAAGACCACGCTCTTTCGGATGCTCACCACGCTGCTTGTTCCGGACCGGGGAACTGCCGTGGTCCTCGGCCACGACGTGGCCGGTGCGCCATGGGCCGTGCGCCCCCAGCTCGGCTATATGCCGGGACGCTTCGCGCTCTACCCCGACCTGTCGGTGGCGGAGAACCTGGCCTTCTATGCAGACGTCTTCGACACGACGGTCGAAGCGGGCATGGCCCGCATCGCCCCGATCTGGTCGCAACTCGCTCCATTCACCGCGAGGCGCGCTGGGGCGCTCTCCGGAGGGATGAAGCAGAAGCTCGCCCTCTGCTGCGCGTTGGTGCACCGTCCCACGCTGCTGGTGCTCGACGAGCCGACCACCGGTGTGGATGCCGTGTCTCGGCGCGAGTTCTGGGACCTGCTCGACACGCTGCGCAGTGACGATCTCACGATCCTCGTCTCGACACCATACATGGACGAGGCCTCGCGCTGCGACCGCGTCGCGCTGATGCAGGGGGGGCGCTTCCTGGCGGTGGACACACCAGCGGCGATCAGCGCGGGATTCCCACTGCCGTTGTTCGCCCTGCGGGCCGCCGATCGGATCGGGATGCTCGCCACCTTGCGCGCCTTCCCGCACGCCGTGGGGGCGTGGCCGTTCGGTGAAACGGTGCACTATACCGATGCCCGCACCGGCATGGCCCCGGAGGTGGTGCTCGCCGAGTTGCGGGCATGGGCGGCGTCGCGTGGCATTGCCGACCTCGCTGGAGAGGCGATCACGGCGGGGATCGAGGATGTGTTCATCCATGAACTCGCCGAGCGGGAGCGTGCGGCGTGACCACGCCCGCGATCCAGGCCACGAACCTGACCCGTCGCTTCGGCGACTTCGTCGCGGTGGATGCGATCACGCTCACCGTGGCGCGCGGCGAGGTGTTCGGCTTTCTCGGTGCCAACGGCGCCGGGAAGACGACGGCCATCCGGATGCTGATCGGCCTCCTGGCCCCCTCCGATGGCGAGGCCACCGTGGCGGGGGCCGACGTGCGCAGCGATCCCGCTGGCGTGCGGCGGCGGATCGGGTACATGAGCCAGCGCTTCTCGCTGTATGACGACCTCACGGTCCGCGAGAACGTCGAGCTCTACGGCACCATCTACGGACTCACGCGCGACCAGATCCGCGCGCGAATGGACGAGCTGCTGGCGC
This sequence comes from Gemmatimonadota bacterium, assembly GCA_016720805.1. Classification (NCBI taxonomy): domain Bacteria; kingdom Pseudomonadati; phylum Gemmatimonadota; species Gemmatimonadota bacterium. Next base: position 204,336 of record JADKJZ010000003.1, read on the forward strand.
GCATCGGCCTCACCGAATCGCGCGACACCCTGGTGCGGAAACTGCCGCTCGGGTGGAAGCAGCAGCTTGCCCTGATGGTCGCGCTGCTGCACCGCCCGGAGGTGGTCTTCCTCGACGAACCGACCGGCGGCGTGGATCCGATCACGCGCCGACGCTTCTGGGAATTGATCTACGCCACCGCGGCCGAGGGCACCACGGTGCTGGTGACCACGCACTACCTCGACGAGGCGGAGTACTGCGATCGGCTCTCGATCATGGTGGATGGTCGCATTGCGGCGATGGGGACCCCAGCCGAGGTCCGTGCGCAGGTCGGTGTCGCCACCCTCGATGAGGTCTTCCTCACCCTCACCCGCGCGGCGGGCGCACCATGAGCGCGTTTCGGGGGCTGGTGCGCAAGGAGACGCTGCATCTCCTCCGGGATCGTCAGACGCTGGCGATCCTCCTGCTCCTGCCGGTCGTGTCGGTGCTGCTCTTCGGCTTTGCCGTACGGACCGACGTGCGCGCGATTCCGATCGTGGTGGTGGCCCCTGCGCCCGATGCGGCGACGCGCGCGCTGGTGGAGCGGATCGCGGAGTCGGAGCAGTTCCTGCTGCGAGGCACGCTGCACAGCGAGGCGACGCTCGACAGGGCCTTCCGCGCCGGCACCGTGCGCCAGGCGATCGTGCTCCCGCCCGATACCGAGCGGCGCCTGGCCCGGGGCGAGCGGCTGGTGGTCGGGCTGGTGACCGATGCCTCCGACCCGAACACCGGTCGCGTGATGGAGGGATATGCCGGCGCCCTCCTGCGCCGGTGGCATGCCGAGCGATCGGGACCGGCGCCGTCTGGCGGCGTGACGCTGCTGACGCGGATGCGCTTCAACCCGACGCTGGAGAGCGTGAACCTCTTCGTGCCCGGGCTCATCGCGCTGATCCTCACCATCGTGGCCGCGATGATGACGGCGATCTCGATCACCCGCGAGAAGGAGCGGGGCACGATGGAGCTCCTGCTCGTCTCGCCGCTTCGGCCCTCGGCGGTGGTGTTGGGCAAGGTGGCTCCCTACGTGGTGCTCGGGATGGCGAACATGGTCACCGTGCTGCTCGCGGCGCGGGTCGTCTTCGGCGTCCCGATGCGTGGCCACCCACTCCTGCTGCTTGGCGCATCGCTCCTCTATGTGGTGTCCTCCCTCGGGTTGGGGATCCTCATCTCGACGACGGCGGAGACCGAACGCACCGCCATCATGGCCGCGCTCGCGGGGCTGCTCCTGCCGACGCTGATGCTCTCCGGCTTCATCTTTCCGCTCGACGCCATGCCGCGTCCGCTCTGGCTGGTCTCCCACCTCATCCCCGCACGGTGGTTCCTCACCATTGTCCGCGGCGTGATGATCAAGGGCGCCGGACTCGCCGACCTCTGGCGCGAGCTGGCCATCCTGGCGGCGATGTCGGTGGCGCTGCTCGGCATCGGCATTCGCCGCCTCGCGATCCGGTTGCCATGAAGATCCGGACGATCGGCGCCTTGATGCGCAAGGAAGTGTTGCAGGTCTTCCGGGATCCGCCGACCCTGGTGCAAGTGCTGGCCATTCCGCTCATCCAGCTCGTCGTGCTCGCCAACGCGACGACGTTCGACACCGGTGCCACTCGCCTGCTGGTGCGGGACGATGATCGCACCGTGGCCTCGGCCGCGATGGTGGCGGAACTGGTGGGGAGCGGCGAGTTCACCGTGGTGGGGACCGCGATCGCGCCGGATCGGATCGAGGCGGTGTTGCGCCGCCGCGAGGCGGCGGCCGTGCTGCACATCCCGGATGGCTTCGAGGCCTCCCTGGCGCGCGGGGAACGGAGCGCCGTGCAGTTGCAGATCAACGCGGAGGAGGGGGCGGTCGCCGGCCTCATCCAGCAGGCGGCGCAAGCGATCGTCGAGCGGCAGGGCGGAGTGCCGAGCATGCTGGAGGTGCGGCAACAGGGGTGGTTCAACCCGACGCGCCGCTACAAGGACTGGATGGTGCCCGGGATCCTCGTGTCGCTCACGACCATCATCGGCCTCCTCCTCACCGCGCAAAGCATCACGCGCGAAAAGGAGCTCGGCACGCTGGAGCAGCTCAACGTGACCCCGGTCACCAAGGGCGAGTTCATCACGGCCAAGCTGCTCCCCTTCTGGATGATCGCGATGGGGATCTTCACGGTGGGGCTGACCGTGGCCAAGCTGGTCTTCGCGATTCCGACGGTGGGCGCCGTGCCGATCGTCTTCCTTGCGGCAATGGTCTATCTCACGGTGGCGCTCGGCATCGGGCTGCTGATCTCCACGGTGACGCAGACCCAGCAGCAGGCGATGTTCGTCGCCTTCTTCGTGCTGCTGATCTTCCTGCTGATGAGCGGCCTCTTCACGCCGCTGGAGGCAATGCCCGACTGGGCGCAGGCCGTGGCCCATGCCAATCCGGTGATGCACTTCGTCAAGTTGATGCGGGCGGTGCTGGTGCGCGGGGCGGGGCTCGCCGACGTGGGACCGACGATTTTCGGGCTGGGGATTGCGGGGGCGGCAGTGCTGGGCCTGGCGGTGGTGCAGACGCGGAAGACGCTGGACTAGTGGGTGAAGGGTGAGCGGGGGACGTTACCGGTTCACCCCTCTCCCGCTTCGATTCGCACCTGCACTCCATCGGCCCGCGACTCGACCAGCGTCACGCGGCGACCGGCCGGTTCAAGGAGCGCGACGAGCGGCTCCGGATAGAAGGGCAGCAGCACATCGAACGACTCGCGCGTCTCCTCCACTCGCTGCAGGATCACCAGCAGCGGTTCCGGCGGCGGGAGCAGCCGCAGGTCGAGCACGCCACTCGGTGCCGGCGCCACCTCCGTGGTGGTCACTGGCGCGCGCATTGGCGTATCGGCCTTCCAGAACCAGGTCGACCAGTCGTCGTCGCCGAAGCAGAAGGAGTGTGACGCGAAGCCGAGGTGGCCCAGGCGGGAGCTCAGCGGCGAGGGACGGAAGGGGGAGCGGAGGTGCAGCACCTGCCCGGGGCCGAGTTGCTCGGCGATCTTGAGGATCTGCGGCAGCGGCTCGCGGCCCGCGGCGAGCTCGTCGCGCACGTCGAGATCGACGATCGTCGACGGATCGAATTCGGGGAGGGTCATGCCGTCCGGCGAGGTCATGGACACAATGTGCGCCCTGCAGAGCGGGGCCGCCGTGACGGATGTCTCATTCGTCGCCCCGGGCATAGTCGCGCAGCCGAGCCGCGGGTACGAGCTCGAGGAGGTTCCCCTCCTGCGAACGGATCAGCCCCTTGGTCTTGAGCTGCTTCATGGCGCGGGAGACCGACTCGCGCGCGGTGCCAATCGCGGTGGCGAGCTGTTCCTGGGTCTGGTCCAATTCAAGATGCACGCTGTCGCCGGTGACGGTGCCGCGCTGATCGGCCTGGTCGGCGAGCAGCATCGCGAGCCGGGCGGCGACGTCACGGAAGGCGAGCGTCTCGACCAGCTGCACGAGGTGGCGGAGCCGACCACCGAGGGCCCGCACCACGGCGGTCGCGACGTCTGGGTCGGTCTGAAAGGCGTGCTCGAACTCGGCGCGCGGCAGGAAGGCGAGCCGTGACGGCTTCACGGTCACCGCCGAGGCGGGGTAGGGCCCGCCATCGAAGAGCGGCAGCTCGGCGACCGGTCGCCCGGGGCCCTCGAGCGAGAGCGTCTGCTCGCGGCCGTCGGTGGCGGTGCGATAGATCCGCACCTGGCCATCGAGCACGAGGTACAGCCCGCTGCAGCGATCGCCGCTCCGAAAGAGGGTGAAGCCGTCGCCCACCGTCCGCGGGACGCAGCGCGACGCGAGCTTTTCGAGCACTGGCTCGGGGATGTCGGCAAAGAAGGGGATGCCGCGGAGGATGTCGGCGGGGGAGGCCATGGGGGAACGATAACCGGGCGGACGCGGAGGCATCGATGATCGATGATCGATGATCGATGATCGAGTGGTGTGACAACCGTCACGGCCCCACGCCCCCCACCCCGCGATCCTCCGGCTGTCCCCCACGTGGAGTTGTCGATGTTGCCTGAGGTCCTCGTTCCTGAATCCACCGCTCCGGCGGGTCGTCCCCTGGTCACCGATGTATCGGAGGCCGGCGGCGTGCGCTCGTTCACGTTGCAGTTCGCGCCGGGGCAGACGCTGCCGGATCATCGCAATCACGCGCGGATCACCATCCTCGTGATGGCAGGCCGCGGGATCTTGACCGTGGCGGAGGCGGGACCGCGGGCGATCGTCTCGGGCGACCTGGTGCAACTCGATCCGAATGTGCTGCACTCGGTCGAGGCCTCGGACGGTGCGCTCGAGTTGCGCGTGACGCTGCGCGCCAACTGCTGCGACTCCTGCTGATGGACCGCGCCGTCATCCGCTTCCTGCGCGCCTCGCTGCTCTGGCTGGCAGCGGGCGTCTCCCTCGGTGTCGCCATGGCGGTTCACCCGGCGTGGACCCGCTATCGGCCGGTGCACCTGCACATCCTGCTGCTCGGCTTCGTGACGATGATGATCGCGGGCGTCGCGTATCACGTCTTTCCCCGCTTTGCGGCGACACCGCTGCATGCACCGAAGCTGCAGACGGTGCATTTCGTCCTCGCCAATGTCGGGCTGGTGCTGGTGGCCTGCGGCTTTGCGGCCCGCGCCGACGGTTCGCCGTTCGGCATCTGGTTGCTCGGCAGCGGTGGCACCCTCTCCGCCGTGGGTGCCTACCTCCTCGGCTGGAACCTCTGGCGCACGCTTGATCATGCCGCGATCCCCCCGACGCGGCTTCCGGCGGCTCGACCGATGCCGGTGGTCGAGCGGCCGGCGATGCGCTAGGCGATGTCCGCCATTTCTCGTCGCTTCCTCGCGACGGCCGCCGCCTTCCTGGGCTGCGGCCTCGCGTTGGGCCTCTGGATGCTGGTCGGCCGCGAGCTTCGCGGCGTGTGGCCGTCGCCCTGGCTCGTCTCGGCGCACACTCATCTGCTCCTCGTCGGTACCATCCTCTCCACCATTCTCGGCACCGCGCTCTGGCTCTTCCCGCGCCCTCCCCGCGTCGCCCCACCGCTCCAACCCTGGCTCGGCGAGGTGGCCTACTGGTGCCTCACCCTGGGCACCACGGCGCGCGCGATTGGCGAAGTGGCGCATGCCAGCAGCAACGCCGCCGCCTGGCGGCTGCTCACCGTGATTGGCGGCGCGCTGCAGCTGGTCGGAATGGGTTTTGGGGTGGGGGCGCTCAGGGCCAGGGTGAGGGGGCCGGCGTTGGGGTGAAGGTGACGGGCGAGCAGTGACCAGTGACCGGTGACCCGTGACCAGTGACTAGGGGTGGGGTGAAACGTGAAACGTGAGACGTGAGGCGGAACCACATCACGGGCACCGTTTCACGTCTTACCTCTTACAGGTCACAGGTCACAGGTCACAGGTCACTCCTCCCACCCCCGTTCGCTGTTCGCCGTTCGCTGTTCGCCGTTGTGACAACCGTCACGGCGCCCCGTTCCGCCAGGCGCGATTCTCCCTGTGTGCCACCGCGACTGCGGAGCGGCACCGGACCGGCCCCACGGGGCCCCAAGCGCATGAGGCGGGCATGTCCCTCCGCACCATCTCCCAGTCCTCGTTGCTCGCGGCGGCCGCCTTGCTGGCCGCAGGCTGTGGCAACACGGCTCCCAAGCAACTCGTCAGCGGCGACGCCGCCCAGCGCGTGTACGTCGCGCCGGGCGAGCACGACGAGTTCTACTCCTTCATGTCCGGCGGCTTCAGCGGGCAGATGACGGTGTACGGCCTCCCGTCGGGCCGCCTCCTCAAGACGATCCCGGTCTTCTCGCAATTCCCCGAGAACGGCTACGGCTACTCCGAGGAGACCAAGCCGATGCTGGAGACCTCCTACGGCCCGGTGCCCTGGGATGACACCCACCATCCGCAGCTCTCCAAGACCAACGGCATGCCCGACGGGCGCTGGCTCTTCATCAACGCCAACAACACGCCGCGCATCGCCCGGCTCGACCTGACCACCTTCGAGACCGACGAGATCCTCGAGATCCCCAACGCCGCCGGCGGCCACGCCTCGCCGTTCGTGACCGCGAACTCCGAGTACGTCGTCTCGGCGATCCGCTTCTCGGTGCCGGTGCCGAACAAGGACGTCCCGATCGAGACCTACAAGCAGAACTTCAAGGGCTCGCTCTCGTTCGTCACGGCCAACCAGCCCGGCAAGATGGACATCGCCTTCCAGATCCTGATGCCCGGTTACAACTACGACCTCGGCCGCGCCGGCAAGGCGAAGTCCGAGGGGTGGTTCTTCTTCACCACGTACAACTCGGAGCAGGCCTACACCAAGCTCGAGCTGAACGCCTCGAAGAACGACAAGGACTACATCGCGGCGGTGAACTGGAAGGAGGCCGAGAAGTGCGTGGCGGCGGGGAAGACGACGACGGTGCCCGCCAACTATCGCCACAACTACATGGTGGCCGCGACCCGCTCGGCGGTGAGCGAGAAGAAGACCTCGGTGAAGATGCTGCTGCCGACCAACTGCCCGGGCGCGGTGTACTTCCTGCCGACGCCGAAGTCGCCGCATGGCGTCGACATCGACCCGACCGGCGAGTACATCGTCGGCGGCGGCAAGCTCGCGTCGGTGATTCCGGTGCACTCGTTCACCAAGATGATCGCGGCGATCAAGGCGAAGGCGTTCGACGGCGAGCTCGACGGGATCCCGGTGCTCAAGTACGACGCGGTGATCGCGGGTGAAGTGCAGAAGCCGGGCCTGGGGCCCCTGCACACCGAGTTCGACGCCAAGGGCAACGCCTATACCTCGATGTTCATCTCGTCGGAGATCGTGAAGTGGAAGCTGGGCACCTGGGAGGTGCTCGACCGGATGCCGGTCTACTACTCGATCGGCCACCTGATGATTCCCGGCGGCGACGGGACCGAGCCCTACGGCAAGTACGTCGTGGCCTTGAACAAGATCACCAAGGACCGCTACCTCCCGACCGGCGGCGAGCTGTCGCAGTCGGCGCAGTTGATCGACATCACGGGCGACAAGATGAAGATGCTGCTCGACTTCCCGACGCAGGGCGAGCCGCACTACGCCCAGGCGCTGCCGGCGGCGCTGATCAAGGACAAGCAGGTCAAGTTCTTCTCCCTCAAGGACAACCAGCACCCGTATGTGGTGCGGGCCGAGTCGGAGAGCGGGGTGTCGCGGAAGGGAAAGCAGGTCCACGTGAAGATGGTCGCGATCCGCTCGCACTTCGCGCCGGACATGATCGAGGGCGTCGAGGTCGGTGACACGGTGTACTGGCATGTCACCAACATCGAGCAGGACTGGGACATTCTCCACGGCTTCGCGGTCCTGGGGATGCAGACGGCCGAGCTGGTGCTGCAGCCGGGCGAGACGCGCACCATCGCGTGGACGCCGAAGGCGCCCGGGGTCTATCCCTTCTACTGCACCGACTTCTGCAGCGCGCTGCACCAGGAGATGCAGGGGTACGTCCGGGTGAGTGCGCCGGGGAGTGGCGTGCAGTTGAGTGCGGGGGTGAGCCCGCGCTCGGCGACGCAGCAGGCACGTGCTGCCGCGCTGCCGACGGCGGCCAATCCGCATGCCGGGATGAAGATGCCCGCCGGCGGGCGCTGAGATGAGCACCCGAGCGCGCCTCCTGCTGGCGGTCGCGGCCCTCCTCGGCCTGGTGGCCCTGGTCTCGCCGCTGTGGGAGGTGCGCCTCGGGGCGCCGCAGTACCCCGAGGGGCTGGGCCTCCGCATCTATGCCCACACCGTCACGGGGATCAAGGAACACGACCTCGACAACATCAACGGACTCAATCACTACATCGGGATGCAGCCGATCACGCCATCGGCGATTCCCGAACTGGTCTACATGCCGTGGCTGATCGGCGCACTGGTGCTGGCCGGGCTGGGCGTCGCGGCGCGCGGATCGCGCCGCGGGGTCCTGCTCTGGCTCGCCGCCTTCGCGCTGCTCGGCGCGGTCGGCCTCTGGGACTTCTGGCGGTGGGAATACGACTACGGCCACAACCTCGACATGGAGCACGCGATCATCATCGTGCCGGGGATGAGCTACCAGCCTCCGATCATCGGCTCGAAGCAGTTGCTGAACTTCACTGCCACGGCATGGCCCGGCCTCGGCGCCATCGCCCTGGGTGTTTCCTTCCTGCTCGCGGCGGGCGTCTGGGTCGGGACGCGTCGCCGGGTGGAGGCCGCGTGATCCGCCACTCTGCCGCCGCCACGGCGCTGATCGCCGTACTCGGCATGATCAGCTGTGCCCCGGCGACGCCGTCGATCGCCTGGGACATCGACAACTGCGACTACTGCCGGATGACGGTGAGCGACCAGCGCTTCGGAGCCGCGGCGATCACCAGCGGCGGCCGCACGCTGCACTTCGATTCGATCGAGTGCCTCGCCGCGTGGACCGATGCACAACCGCAGCCACCGCGCGAGCTGTGGATTGCGGATGCATCGGCGCCGGGGACGCTGCGGGCCGTTGCCGCACTTCGCTTCCATCGCACGGCAACGGGGAAGTCTCCCATGGGGAAGGGCTTCATTGCGGTGGACAAGGCGGCGGGCCACACCGACTGGGACGGGCCGACGCTGACGTGGGACGAAGTCCGTGTCACCGTGCAGCGGGAAGGGATGCAGACCACCACCGCCCACGCGGGAGGGCACTGAGATGCTGCTCTTCGCCGCCCTCCTCGCCGTGCAGGGGCCGCTGGTGGTGGCACCCGACGGGCCGTACCGGAGCATCGCGGCGGCCGTGGCGGCGGCTCCGGACGGCGGCACGGTGCGGGTGACCGCCGGGGTGTGGCGCGGGCCCCTGCTCCAGCTGGACCGGCCGGTGACGCTCGTCGGTGACGCTGGCGCAATCCTCGACGGCGAGGGATCGCACGAGATCGTGGTGATCCGCGCGCCGCACGTGACGCTGCGTGGCCTCACCTTCCGCAACACCGGCCGCTCCTATCACGAGGACCGCGCGGCGGTGCACGTCGACAGCGCGGCGAGCTGCCTGATCGAGCACAATCGCTTCGACGACACCTTCTTCGCGATCTACCTCGCGCAGACCGAAGGCTGCGTGGTCCGGCGCAATGTGGTGACCGGCCGTCCCTCGACCGAAACGGCCACCGGCAACGCGATCCATTCCTGGGGATCGCGCAACCTCACCATCGAGGACAACCAGGTCAGCGGCCATCGCGACGGGATCTACCTGGAGTTCACGCGCCACGCGGCGGTGCGCCGCAACGTGAGCGAGCAGAACTTCCGCTACGGGCTGCACTTCATGTATTCCGATTCGTCTGCCTACGAGGGCAACACCTTCCGGCAGAACGGCAGCGGTGTCGCGGTGATGTACTCCCATGTGGTCCGGATGGCCTCGAACCGCTTTCTCGCCAATCGTGGTGCCACCGCGTACGGCCTCTTGCTGAAGGAGATCGCCGATGTCACGCTGATCGGCAACGACTTCACCGGCAACACCACCGGATTGCTGGCCGACGGCGCCGAGCGGTTGGAGGCGAGGAGCAACCGCTTCACCGGCAATGGCTGGGCGGTGCGGCTGCTGGCGAGCACCAGTGGCGGGCGATTCACGGACAATCACTTCGCCGGCAACTCGTTCGACGTCGCGGTGAACGCGCGCACGGTCGATGCCGAGTTTGTCGGCAACTGGTGGGATGCGTATCGCGGCTGGGACCTGGACCACGACGGCACCGGCGACGTGCCGCACCATCCGGTGCGCCTCTTCGCGCTGCTGGTCGAGCGGGCCCCGGCGGCGCTGATGCTGCAGCGGGCACTCTTCATCCGGGTGCTCGATGCCGCCGAACGGGTCGTGCCGGCACTGACGCCGGCGCAGGTCGTCGACCGCGCACCGCGCGTGTCGCGGAGCAGGGGGAGCGAATGATCATCACACGTGGGGTGATAAAGCGGTTCGGCCGACGCACCGTGCTGGACGGGCTCGACGCCGAGATCGCGACCGGGCGGATCACCGCGCTGGTCGGGCCGAACGGCGCCGGGAAGACCACCTTCCTCAAGGTCCTGCTCGGTCTCGCCCGGCCGACGTCCGGGCAGGTGGTCATCGACGGCACCATACTCGACGGGTCGCCGGCGTACCGCGCCGCGATCGGCTACATGCCGCAGATCGTCCACTTTCCGGCGCATCTGCGCGGCACCGATCTGGTCGCGATGGTCACCGCGCTGCGTGGCGGCACGGCGCTTCCCGATCTCTCGCTGGCCGATGCGTTCGAGCTCGGTGAGACGATGGCGCGGCCGCTCGGCGAACTCTCCGGCGGGACGCGGCAGAAGATCAACGCGGTGCTGGCCTTCGCCTTTGCGCCGAAGCTCCTCATCCTCGACGAACCGACGGCGGGACTCGATCCGCTGGCGGCGCGGGTGCTCAAGGATCGGATCCTCGCGGAACGGGCGCGTGGGACGACGGTGTTGATCACGTCGCACGTGTTGCCGGAACTCGAGGAGCTGGCGGACGACGTCCTCTTCCTCGTCGAGGGGAAGACGGCGTGGGCGGGCGCCGTGAAGGCGCTGACCCACGGCACCGGCGAGCGGACGCTCGAACGCGCGGTCGCGCGGCTCCTCGGCGGCGGCGTCCGCCTGGCGGTCGCATGAACACCGCCCTCCGCGTCCTGCCACCCGTGCTGCGTGACGCCCTCCGTGGGCGCTGGCTCCTTGGCCTCCTCGCCACCCTGCTGCTGATCGGCGAGCTGTTGCTGCGCTTCAGCGGCGGCGGCGCCACCACGCGCGTCTCCCTGCTCGATGTGGTCTTGATCCTCACGCCACTGATCGGGCTGGTGGTCGGCACCATGCAGGTCCACCACGCGCGCGAGATGACCGAGCTGCTGCTGGCACAGCCTATTGCCCGCCGCACGCTCTTCGTCGCGCTCTACCTCGGCACCGCGCTGCCGTTGGCGGCGGTCGTGGTGGTCGGCCTGTTGGCACCGTTCCTCTGGCACGGCATGCTCCTGGGCGATGCCCTGGTGCCGATGCTGGCGCTGGCTGGCGCTGCCGCTGGCCTGGCCATGCTCTCCACCGCACTGGCCTTCGTGATCGCGCTCGGGGCCGACGACAAGGTGCGGGCGCTGGGGATTGCGCTCGGGGTCTGGCTGGTGACGGCGGTGCTCTGGGACGGAGTGCTGCTGCTGTTGGCGCTGCTCTTCGGCGACCGTCCCATCGAGCTGCCGATGCTGGTCATGCTCGCCCTCAATCCGTTCGATCTCGCGCGGGTCCTCCTCCTCCTCGGCAGCGACGCCGCCGCACTCCTCGGCTACACCGGGGCGGTGGTGCAGCGGAGCCTGGGGAGCAGTGGTGGCCGCGCGATGCTGGTGTCGTTGCTCACGCTGTGGCTGGTGGTTCCCTGTGTGATTGCGGCGCGAAGCTTCGCCCGCAAAGACTTCTGACTTCGTAACCCGAAAGGATCTGACCATGACGATGACCCCCCGCACTCTTGCCCTCGTCGCCCTCCTGCTCGCCGCCTGTGGTGGCGCGAAGGATGCGGCTCCTGCTGGTGATGCTGCCCCCGCAGCACCGGCCGGGCCCGCCCCGACCGGCAAGGTGATCGAGATCCAGATGATCACCGACGGCACCAGCAACCGATTCGAACCCGCCGAGATCGAGGCGCATCCCGGCGACGTGCTCCGCTTCACGCTGCAGGTCGGCGTGCACAACGTCCACTTCCTCGCCGACAGCAACCCGGGGATCCCCAACTTGCCGCCCGCGAGCGACATGCTCCAGCTGCCGGGCCAGACGGTCGACGTGATCGTGAATTTCCCGGTCGGGAAGACGATCTACTTCCAGTGCGATCCGCATGCGCTGCTGGGGATGGTGGGGCATGTGAAGATCGAGTCGTGAGTCGTTAGTCGTTAGTCGTTAGAGGTGAAACGTGAAAGGTGGAACGTGAGACGTGAACCGTTTCACTTTTCACGTTTCACGTCTTCCCCCTCACCCCCACCCCGTCCGCGTGGTATAGTCCTCGGTACCCCTCCGTAAGCACTTCCGCACCTCGCATCGTCCCATCGCCGTGCACTCCTTGGAGCGACCGATCACCGATCGCGCGAGACCGCTCATCCTCGCCTGAGCAGGATGCCGCCTTCTCGGGGGCGTGCGGGGATCAGCGGGGGCTGGGGATGCCGACCAGGACATCGCCCAGGGTGCTGCTCACTGCCGGAAGGTGCCACCTGGGGGCGGTCGGTGCTGCAGCTGGCTCTACGGCGACCTGAAGGCGGCGGTCAGCAAATGCGCGAGCGGTTGGCGGGCGGGGGCCAGCATGCCCGTTGACGCTGGGTGGCGGAACTGGTCCGGGCTTGAGCGTGCCAGGAGCAGAGGTGTTCATGGTGGATCTGGAGAGTCCCGAAAGTGCCGCCTGCATTGGTTGGTGCGGGCAATTGCCTGCGATGCTCCGAGCACCACTGCTGGGTTCGACCGCGATGCTGTCGGGCGGGACGGTGACACCTGACTGGCACCTGCCATTGCCCGTGCCGGTGGCGATGATGATGGAGGAGCTGGGGGTGGGGGGGGGGGGGGTGCGGGGGGGGGGGGGCGCTCGGCGGGGGGGGGGGGGGGTGTGGTGGCGCTGGGCGGTGGTGGGGGTGGGGGGGGGGGCGGGCGGGGGGCCTGCAGGGGGGGGGGGGGGGGGGCCGGAGGAGCGTGGAGCGGGGGGCGCGCAGCAGTGCGGGGGCGTCGGCGGGTGGGGTGGGGGGGGGGGGGGGGGGCAGAGGGGACGCTCCGGGTGCGCTGGGGCCGGGGGGGGGGCGGGGGGGGGGGCGACGCGCGCTGGATGATCGTTACCGCCCTCACCCCTCACCTCCCGCGGCCTGGCGGCCGCGGCTGAATGCGCCCCAACCTCGGCTGGGGTGTTTCATTTCCCCCATGCCGCGCCGACTGCTGGCCGCCCTGTTGCTTCTCCCGGCTGCGCTCCCCGCGCAGGGGGCGAAGCTCGAGGCGCGGGCCTATGCCCTCCTCGGGACTGCGGGCGACACGATCGGGGTCGAGCGCTGGGTCGCCCTCGGTGGCGCGATCCGCGCCGAGCAGCGGCGGCCCGGCGGTGACGCGCCACTCCGCTTGCGCCTCGACGAAGACCCGGAAGCACGGCTCGAACGGCTGACCCGCATCATCGGCCCCGCGGGCGGTGCCGAGCGGGCCGAAGCCGTCAGCGTCCCCGGCCTTGCCGCACTCCGAAGCGGCGTCGAGGGGCGCCCGACGGCGAGCCGCGACACGCCACCGGGAAGTGCGCTCCTGGCCCCGCGCTCGCTCGCGCTGCTGCAACGGCAACTCCACCGCGCCGATCAGCAGGGCGACATCTGGTACAACGGCCACTGGTTCACCCCCACGGTGACGCTGCGTGGCGAGGCGTTGGTCATCGACACGCTGCGGGTCACCGCGATCGGCGTCGACACGCTGCTGGTCGAGTCGGCGGAATGGCAGCTGCGCCTCGCGGTCGACGCGGAGGGGACCATCAGCGGCGGCGGCGGGCGCGGCGCCGAGGGCCAGCCACTCCGCGTGGTGCGCCTGGCCGATCGCCTCGCCGCCGATGGCTGGTTGGTCGATCTGGGCGACTATGCCGCGCCAGCCGGGGCACCGTGGCAGACGAGCGCCGTCTCCGTCCCGGTCGGCGGTGGTGTGACGCTCGGCGGCACACTCACCATGCCGGATGGCCCCGCGCCCCACGCCGCCGTGCTGCTCCTCTCCGGCTCGGGCGCACAGGATCGCGACGGCTCCACGATGCTCGGCTATCGACCGCTGCGTGAACTGGCCGACTCGTTGGCGGCGCACGGCATTGCCTCGCTCCGCCTCGATGATCGCGGCGTAGGGGCCTCCGGCGGCGACTACCCTTCCCGGACTATCCACGAGCTCGCCGAGGACGCCTCGCGGGCATTGCGGCTCCTGGCGGCCCTTCCGGGCGTCGATGCCGAGGCGCTCGGCATCGTCGGCCACAGCGAGGGCGCGTTGGTCGCGATGCAGGCGGTCGCCAACGGTGCCGATGCGAAGACGCTGGTGTTGCTGGCCGCCCCGTCGCGACCCGGTCGGGAGCTGGTCGCGCTGCAGCAACGCTACGGGGCGACCCGCATGGTCCGCGACAGCGCACCCGATCGGCAACCGGCACTGATCGAGGCGCTGCTGCAGGGCTCGAGTGAGGCGGTCGAGGCGTTGCGGCGCGACTCGCGCGGCTTCCGTGCCCTCCTCGGCTATGACCCCCGAGCCGCCGCCAAGCGCGTGCGGGTACCCACCCTGCTGCTCCATGGCGACCAGGACACCCAGGTGCCGGTGGGTCAGGCCGCAGAGTTGGCGGCCGTGCTCCGGCGTGCCGGCGCGGATGCCGCCGTGGAGCGGCTTCCCGACGTGAACCACCTCTTCCTGGCCGACCGCAGTGGCGATCCCGCTGGCTACCTGCTGCTCCCCGATCGACGACTTGCGGACGGGGTCGTGGCGGCCGTGGTCCGCTGGCTGCAGGCGCGGCTCCCCTGACCGGGCGATATCTTCCGAGGATGCGCACTTCATCCGCCGTCTCCCTGCTCGTCCTCCTCGCCGCCTGCGGCGAGCCCCCCGCCCCCGCTCCGGTGGTCCGCCTCGCCGAGACGGCCGACACGTTGATCGTGCCGGTGGTCCAGCTGACCGACGCCAAGCCGCTCAGCGATGGCCGCTGGGTGATGATCGCGACCAACGAGTTGGAGCTGCAGGTGGCCGACTTCGCCAAGAAGACGGCGATGCCATTCCCCGGCATGACGAAGGAAGAGGTGCCCGGGCCGAGCACCCTGCTCGCGGCGGGCGACACGATGCTCGTCGGCGACTGGGGTTTCCAGCGGGTCACCTTCTGGACGGTCGGCTCGAAGCGGCTCGAGGCGGTGCCGATGCCGGACGCCGCCAACGGCGCGCTGCCGCGTGCCCGCGATGCGGCGGGGCAGTGGTACTTCGAGGGGACGCCGTCGCCGGGCCGTGACGGCCGTGGCCTGGCCGACAGCGGGCGGGTGATCCGTACCGATGCGATGCTGACGAAGTTCGACACCATCGCCCAGCTGGTCTCGCCCGACCTCGCGATGGTGCAGCGCGAAGGCGGACAGCGGCTGGAGCGACGCATCCTCACGGGGATGGACAAGTGGGGCGTGCTCGGCGACGGCACCCTCTGGATTGCGCGGACCAAGCAGAACCAGGTCGAATGGCGCAACCCCGATGGCTCATTGCAGGCGCAGACCAAGCCGCTGCCTGACCCGATTCTCCCGGTCCAGGAGATGGATCGGCAGCTCTACCTGCGGCGCTTTCCCGAGGACCAGCGGCAGGCCGCCAACACGCAGGTGTTCGCGGAACTGAAACCGCCGTTCGAGGCCGCCTTCGCGACGCCCGACCGGCGGATCTGGTTGTTCAAGAGTGCCCCGGCGCTCGATTCGATCCGCACCTTCCAGGTCGTCGACACCACGGGCCTCAAGGCGGTGATCGAGGTGCCGAGCCGCGGCAGCGCGATCGGCATCGACGGCAGCGTGGATCATCATGGCGGAGGAATTCCCCGAGGGGATCCGCCTGCTGCGCTACCCGATCCCTGCGGCCGCCAAGGGCAACTAGTCCATCAGCGAGGCGTCGGCCGACTCCGCCGTTTCCTCATCGGGAAGCGTGCTGGGGCGGCGACGCTCGCGATTCTCCTCGTACCACTCGCGGGTGATCTCGCCCGCCAGCCGGCGATTCCCGAAGCCGAACGCGAGGCCGACGGCGAGCGCGACCGCGCCGAGGATCAGCGTGAAGGCCGACGTCACGATCTCCTCGGCGACCCCCAGCTGCTGCAGCGCCATGAAGATCGCGATCACCACCACCGCGGCCTTCGCCACCTTCGCCAGCGTCGGCACCCCTTCCACGCCGCCGGCTGACGCGACGATCACCCCGCGCACGAACTCGCCGACGATCATCCCGAGGATGACGATCACGATCGCCGAGATGAGGGTCGGGATGAACGAGATCATGATGCCGAACATCTCGTTGATGCTCTCGAGGCCGAGGGCGGCCGAAGCGAGCAGGATCACGATCAGCATCATCAACCAGAACAGCAGCTTGCCGACGGCGTGTTCCGGGTCCATCCGGGAGCCGGTCCGGTCGACCGCTTCGCGCAGGCCGCCCGCTTCGGCGACCTTGTTGAAGTTGAGGCGCTTCAGCGTCGCATCGACCCACTTCTCGATGGTCCGGGCGACGAAATAGCCCGCCACAAGAATGAGGATGGCGATGAGCATGGCGGGGATCACCTGCCAGAGTTGCTCCGCGCCATTGCGCAGCCGTTCCGAGAGAGCGTTCACGAAGAGACCTCAAGCACGAGTTTGCCGAACTGATCGCCGGCCGCGAGGCGCTGGTAGGCCGCGGCCCCATCGGCGAGGGGAAAGATCGCATCGACCGGGGGTCGGAAGCGTCCGGCGTTGCCATGGGCGACCACCGCCGCGAATTCGCTGCTGGTGCCCATCGTCGATCCGAGCAGGCTCCACTGGAACCAGAAGAGCCGGCGCAGGTCGAGAGTCACCTCGGGGCCGCCAGTTGCGCCGCAGGTGACCAGGCGGCCCCCGGGGCGCAGCGCCTTGAGCGACCGTGGCCAGGTCGGCGCCCCCACCGTGTCGACCACGACATCGACGCCGCGCCCGAAATGTGCCTTGACGGCCGCCGGGATGTCAGCGGCGCCGCCGTGCTGGAGCGCGAGTTCGGCGCCGAGCGCCGCGGCCCGGGCCAATTTGGCGTCGGAGCCGGAGGTGACCGCGACGTGGGCGCCGAGAAAGCGGGCGATCTGGAGCGCGGCGACGGCGACTCCGCCGCCGATGCCCCAGATGAGGACCGATTCTCCCGCCTGTACCCGCGCACGGGTCGTCAGCATCCGCCAGGCGGTCAGCGAGGCGAGGGGGAAGGCGGCCGCCTCGGCCCAGCTCCACTCGCCCTCGAGTCGGGCGACGTTGCGTGCGGGGAGCACGATCTCCTCGGCGGCGGTGCCGGGGCGATGCTCTCCGAGCAATCCGAAGTGGCGACAGAAGACTTCGTCACCCGCGAGACATGCGGTGCAGTGGCCGCAGGAGACGCCGGGGTTCACCACCACGCGATCACCGACCTGGACCGAAGTGACGGCAGGGCCGACCTCGAGCACGACGCCGGCGGCGTCGGCCCCCACGATATGCGGGAACGCCTTGATTGGCGCGGCCGGCAGCCCGTCGGCCACCCAGAGGTCGAGGCGATTCAGGGCGATGGCGCGGACGCCGATGCGGACCTCATCGGGCGCCTGCAGGCGCGGCGCGGGGAGGTCGAGAACGGCCAGATGCTCGGGACCGCCGGTGGCGGTGAGAGAGAGCGCGCGCATTCGTTGGTGACGACACCTTGCAGAAGCGAGGGAGTGACGCGACATATAATAGCGCTTCGACCTGTACCGGCGTGCACTGCACCTGACAACGCGGGCCCGGCGAGAGCGATCCCAACCCTTTCCCACTGCATCCTGCAGGAGAGTACCGATGGCGATGAACGAAGATTCGCTGTTCTACGGGTCCTTGGAGTCCCAGGGCCAGAGTGCCGCCGCCGTCCCGGCGTTCGACATTCCTGAGCCGGCCGTGGGCAACCTCCCCGCGCCGAAGACGCGGAAGAAGGCGCCGAAGAAGGCGCCGGCGAAGCCGGCCCCGAAGGCCGCGGCGAAGCCCGCGCCGAAGGCCGCCGCGAAGCCTGCCGCGAAGGCCCCGGCCAAGAAGGCAGCGAAGCCCGCGAAGAAGGCGGCCAAGCCGGCCAAGAAGGCGCCGGCGAAGAAGGCCGCGAAGCCCGCCAAGAAGGCGGCCAAGCCGGCGAAGAAGGCGGCCAAGAAGGCGGCCAAGAAGGCGGCGAAGCCGGCCAAGAAGGCGCCGGCGAAGAAGGCCGCCAAGCCCGCGAAGAAGGCCGCCAAGAAGGTCGCGAAGCCCGCCAAGAAGGCGGCCAAGCCGGCCAAGAAGGCGCCTGCCAAGAAGGCGCCCGCCAAGAAGGCCCCGGCGAAGAAGCCGGCCAAGAAGGCCGCCAAGAAGCGGAAGTGATTCCACTTCAGGGCTCCATGATGGCGCGCCCCGGGTTTCCCGGGGCGCGTCGTCACTTGGGGTGGTGGGCCACCGCGCTGCTCTGCTGGCTCGGTGGATGTCTTGGTGCACCCGCCGGGGTGGGTGTGACCGCGCTCACCGGGGCGACCGTGATCGACGTCGTCTCGGGGCGCCCGATTCCCGATGCCGTGGTGCTGATCCGTGATGGGATGATCGTCTCGATCGGCTCGTCCGCGGAGCTGGCCGTCCCCTCGGGCGCGACGACCGTCGACCTGGCCGGTCGCTGGATCGTCCCGGGCTTCATCGATGCCCATGCGCACCTGCAGCCGTGGGGCCTCGCCGCGTCGCTCCGCTACGGCGTCACCACGGTGCGCGACCTCCACGACGGCCTGCCGTTGGCCGACACGCTGCGCGCGATGGTGGGCCGCGGCCCGACGCCGCGCCTCTTTCTCGCCGGCGCGATGGTCGATGCGCCGCCGACCACCTATCCCGATGCGATCGCCCTCGCCGAGCCCGATTCGGCCGCTGCCGTGGTCCAGCGTCTCGCCGCCACCGGTGTCCAGTGGATCAAGGGCTACACGCACCTGACCCCGCCGCTGCTCGGCGCGCTGGTGACCGCCGCGCGGGCGCAGAGCCGCCCGGTCGCGGTGCACCTCGGCCTGACCAACGCCGTCGAAGCGGCGATGCTCGGCGTCACCTCGATCGAACACCTGAGCGGTGTCCCCGAGGCCTCGGACGATTCCCTCGCGCTGCAGGCCGGACATCGCCGCGGCTTCTTCGACGGCTGGACCGCCTTCGAACTCGCCTGGGCGCGGATGGCACCCGCGGCGCTCGGTGGCATTGCCCGCGACCTCGCCGCCACCGGCGTGGTGCTCGTCCCGACCCTCGGCTTGCACGAGACCTTCGCGCATCTCGACGACTCGCTCGTCTATCGCTCCCCCGATCTCGCCGCGGTGCCCGACTCCGCACGCCGCAACTGGAACGTCCCCGGCATGATCACGCGCGCCGGCTGGACACCAGGGATCTATCCGCGCTTCCGCGAGGCGCGGCCGATTCAGGATGCCTTCGTGCGGAGCTTCGTGGCCGCCGGTGGCCGCGTCGCGACCGGAACCGATGCGTCGAATCAGCTGCTCGTCCCCGGCGCCGGCGTGCACCTCGAAATGGAGCTGCTGGTGCACGCCGGCCTCTCTCCCCTCGACGCGCTGCGTGCCGCGACCGTCAACGGTGCCCAACTCCTCCGTGCCGATCATCTCGGCCGCCTGCGCCCCGGTGCCGCGGCCGATCTCGTCGTCCTCGGCGGTGACCCGCTCGTCGAGATCCGCAACACGCGGCTGATTGTCAGGGTGATGAGCAGGGGGGAGTGGGTACAACGATGATGGATGATGGATGATGGATGGTCGATGGCTCGGGGGGTATATTCGGGGCGTGCGATGTAGCCGGGCCCAGATCCATCATCCATGATCCATCATCCATCATCCCCTCCGGGTGCTCCGCCCACGCCATGGCCTCCTTCCGCTGGACCCCCGAGCGCATGGAACAGCTGGAGCACGCGGTGCGCCGGCGGAAGCGAGTATTGTTGCGGCGGCGCGGGAACGAGTACGTGGTGGTCGCCTCGGCGATCACCACGTCGCGCGGACGGGAAGCGTTGGCGGGCTATCTCGCGATGACCGGGGATGACATGCTCTTCATCCTCGGCGACCTCGACCATTTCCAGGTGATCGACCCCTGACCAAGTCTTCGCTTCCTATCGCCATCGTGCATCTCGACGAGAGCTGTCTCGGCAACGGCAAACCGGGCGACAACCCCGGCGGCGCCGGCGGGCTCGTCGAAATCCGCACCAGTGCCGGCCTGCAGCGCCGCGAGTTCTACCTCCATTCCAAGGCGACCACCAACAACCGGATGGCGCTTGCCAGTGCGATCGCCGCGCTCCAGTTGCTCGGGCAGAAGAAGAATCGTCTCCGCCTGCTGGTGATTTCCGACAGCGAATATCTGGTAAAGGGGATTCGCGAGTGGGCCCCGGCGTGGAAGGCACGCGGTTGGGTGCGGAAGGGCGGCGGGATCGAGAACCTCGAGCTGTGGCGCGCGCTCTGGCAGTCGCTCGACCTGCACGACGTGCAGTTCATCTGGGTGCGCGGCCACGCGGGCCATCCGAAGAACGAATACGCCAACGACCTCGCGATTGCGGCGGCGACGAAGCAGATCACCTCCGATGGCATCATCGAATCCGGATACGATGCCTGGCTTGAGGGAAAGCACGCTGCGCGCCAGTATCTGGGGTACGACCCCGACGCGACCTTCGCGGCGCTCGAGGCACGGCTCGCGGCCGGAGAGCGCTTCCCGATCAAGGAGGTGGGGGCATGACCGATCTTGAACGCCTCGCCGCCGCGCTGCTGGCGCAGTGGCGCGCCGAGGGTGGCCCCGTCGATGGGCCGATCGCCGTCGGGTCGATCCTCGACCGCACCATGCCGTATCGGGTGGCGCGCCGACTCCTCGGCATCGATGTGAGCGAGGACTACGAGGCGCTGCTGCTCCGCCTGATTGCCGAGGAAGAAGGGCTCGTCATGGCGGAGCCTGCCGATGCGGCCGAGATGGCGCGGACCACGATGGCGGCGCGAATCCCCGACCTCGATGTCCTGCAGTTGCTGCGGTCAGCCACGGTGACCTTCCATGCCAGCACGGCGATGCGGCTCGACGGCGTGTTGCCGCTTCGGCCACCGACCCCGCCCGAGCCGTCGCCCTGGGCGCCGCCGACGCCGGACGCTCCGCCCGAGCCGGTGGTCGAGACGCCGGTGATCCCGATTCGCGCCGAGGTGGCTGCCGATCACGCCGCCGTGGCGGCGCCGACACCGCCGATGCCGCCGGCGCCCGCGCCGGCCTTCGTGACGCAGGTGCGCTTCGATGCCCCCGGTGCCGGATGCTGGAGCTGCGATGCCACGCTGCCGAGCGGCCGGACCGTGAAGTTCTGCCCCTTCTGCGGTGCCGATCAGCGCGAGCCGACGTGTCCCGCCTGCAACGTGGCGGTGGAACGGGGCTGGAAGCACTGCCCCGATTGCGGCGAACGGCTGCCAGCCAGCTGACCTGACGCCGTGCCCCGGCCGGGGGGCGCGGCGAACCACTCCCCTCGCCATATTCCGAGGATGACGGACATCGTCTTCCTCTCCGCCGTCCGGACGGGCTTCGGCACCTTCGGCGGAGCGCTCAAGGATCATTCGGCCACCGACCTCGGCGTGATTGCCGCCGAGGCGGCGCTGGCGCGTGCAGGCCTGGACGCTTCGCTGGTCAATCACGCCATCGTGGGCAACGCGATGCAGACCTCGCGCGACGCGATGTACTGCGCGCGGCACGTGGCGCTGCGCTCGGGCCTCGCGGTCGAGACCCCGGCGGTGACCGTCAATCGGCTCTGCGGCTCGGGCTTCGAGGCGGTGGTGCAGGCGGCGCATCGACTCACCCTCGGCGAGGCCACCGCGGTCCTTGCCGGCGGCACCGAGTCGATGAGTCAGGCGCCGCACGTGGTACGCGGTGCCCGGTGGGGCATCAAGTACGGGCCGTCGCCGCTGCTGGAAGACTCGCTCTTCGAAGGGCTCACCGATTCCTTCGGTGGCTGCGCGATGGCCGACACCGCCGAAAACCTGGCGCAGCGGTATGACATCACGCGGGAGGCCTGCGAGGCGTGGGCCCTGGTGTCGCAGCAGCGTGCGGCCGCCGCGTGGGCCGCCGGCGTCTTCGCGGACGAGGTGGTGCCGGTGATGCTGCGCGACCGCAAGACGAAGCAGGACGTGCCCTGGGCGCGCGACGAGCACATCCGCGGCGACATGACGCCGGAAGGGCTCGCCAAGCTGCCACCGGTGACGCGGGCCGGGGGCACGGTCACCGCGGGCACGGCGTCGGGGATCAACGACGGCGCGGCAATGCTGGTGATGACCACCGCCGAGGCGGCGGCGAAGGCGGGCGCCGCACCGATCGGGCGACTGGTCTCATGGGGCGTGATGGGGGTGCCGCCGGAGATCATGGGCATCGGCCCGGTGCCTGCCGCGCGGCAGGCCTTGGCACGGGCGGGGATGACGATGGCGCAGATGGATCTGGTGGAGATCAACGAGGCGTTTGCGGCGCAGTATCTCGCGGTGGCGCGCGACCTCGAACTCGACCCGGCGCGCGCCAACGTGCACGGCGGGGCAATCGCCATCGGCCACCCACTCGGCGCCAGCGGCGCGCGGATCACGGCGCATCTGCTGCACGCACTGCGTGCGCGTGGCGGCGGGATCGGCCTGGGTGCGGCCTGCATCGGCGGCGGGCAGGGCATTGCCGTGATCGTCGAAGGGTTCGGGGGCTGACGCGATGGCCAACAATCTTCCCGGGCGAATCGACCGCGCCACCTTCGACCGCGTGCTGCAGCGCGCCGCCGAACTGCAGGCCGCCTCGCACGACATCGGCGAGGGGCTGACCGAGGACGAAGTCGTCGCCCTCGGCAACGAGGTCGGCATCGCACCGCAGGTGCTCAAGCAGGCGCTGCTCGAGGAACGGACCCGCATCGCGCCGATGGAGCCGCAGGGGATCCTCGACGAATGGGTCGCACCGGCGGAACTCCGCGCCGAGCGCGTGGTGCAGGGGACCGAGGCCTCGGTGAGTGCCGCGCTCACGGCGTGGATCGACAAGCACGAGCACTTCGTCGTGCAGCGCGCCACGCTGGGGCGCACCACCTATGAGCCGCTCGACTCCTTCGCCGGCGCGATGCGCAAGATGAAGCGGGTCTTCGAGGGCACCAGCGCCAAGCCCTACCAGAACGACACCGAGCTGCTCACCGCGGTGATCACCCCGCTCGAAGATGGCTTCTGTCATGTCGCGGTGATGGCCACCCTGCGGCGCAGTCGCCGGAATTACGTCACCGGCGCCAGCGTGCTGGCCGGGACCGGCGTCGCGGTGACGGCGGGGGTGATGGCGCTGGTGCAGTACCCTGCCGCCGAACTGCTCGCGCTGATTCCCGCTGTGGCCGGGCTCGGCACCGGTGCCCTGACGGTGCGCAGCTTCCGGCCGATCTCGACGCGCGCACAGCTGGGGCTGGAACGGATGCTCGACGACCTGGAACGGAGGCCTGCGCTTGGCGCCGGGTCGCCGCCGCCGCGGTCGCAGCAGCTCGCGCGCGAGGTTGGCCAGGTGGTCAAGGACATCACCCGCGAAGTCCGCAAGGCGCTGGAGGAGAAGTGAGCATCGGCACGGTGGGGGTGGTCGGCGCGGGATTGATGGGCAGTGGTATCGCGCAGGCGGTGGCGATGGCGGGGCACGATGTGCTCATCCACGACAGCAACGGCGCCCAGTGGAACACCGCGCGCGGCCGGATCGAGTCGTCGCTGGCGAAGCTCGTCGAGAAGGGGAAACTGACACCGGAGGCGCTCCTCGCCACCAGCAGCCGGATCAACTTCGTCCCCGATCTCGGCGCCTTCGCGGTCTGCGACCTGGTGATCGAGGCGATCGTCGAGTCGCTCGACGCCAAGCGCGCGCTCTGGCAGCGCCTCGAGGGGATCTGCCGCGCCGAGACGCTCTTCGCGACGAACACGTCCTCGCTCAGCGTGGTGGACCAGACCGTGGGGTTGCACCTTCCGGAACGGCTGCTCGGCATGCACTTCTTCAATCCGGTGCCGATGATGCCGCTGGTCGAGGTGGTGCGCTCGGTCCGCACTGCGCCAGACGCGGTCGATGCGGCGCTCGAGTTCGCTCGCGGCCTCGGGAAGACGGCGATCACCAGTCGCGATGAATCGGGCTTCGTCGTCAACCTGCTGCTGGTGCCCTATCTGGTGGATGCGGTGCACGCGCTGGAGCGCGGCGTGGGCACGATCGCCGACATCGACGCGGCGATGAAGCTCGGCGCCGGCCATCCGATGGGGCCGTTCACGCTGCTCGACTTCATCGGCCTCGACACCGTGGTGCAGATCGGCGAAATCATGTTCGATCAGTATCGCGAGGCGCGCTACGCGCCGCCGCCGCTGCTCCGGCGGATGGTCGCGGCGGGCTATCTCGGCCGGAAGAGCGGGGTGGGTTTCTACGATTGGCGCGGCGCGCAGCCGGTGCCGATGGAGCTCGGGCTGTGAGGCGCTGGAGCCTGGTGTTCGTGCTGCTCGCGGCCTGCTATCCGACCACGACCCGCCCGGCGATGACGCCGGTGCCGTCCGCATCGGTCGCGGAGTGGGAGCTCTTCGTCCCCGAGGCGACGCGCGCGCTGGCGCTGGCGCTCGATGCCGATTCGATCCCGGTCTCGCGGACCGAGCCGAACGACGGCTGGCTCGAGACGCCGTGGTTCGACGCCCGTACCCTCAAGCCGACGACGCGGCGCCCGCTCGGCGACGAGACGGTTCGGCTGCGTGCCTGGATCGACCCATCGCAACCCAATCACAGCGCCATCACCGTCGAGATCGTCTATCGCCCGGCGGCCGATCCCTCGCGCGACGGGCGGTCGCTGGAACGGCAGGTCAACGCCGCGCATCCGGTGGCGCAACGGGTGGCGGCGGTGATGGCGAAGTTGGTGAAGCTGTACGGGGAGAGCCCAAAGTCGTTAGTCGTTAGTCGTTAGTCGTTAGAACGAGCAGGCCGGCCCTCTAACACGGAGCCGGCCTCTGCACTCTAACGACTAACGACTAACGCCTAACGACCATCATCCCACGAACGCCTGCAGATACTTCTCCAACATCTCGTAGTCCAGCGCCGCATCCTTGCAGGGCCCGGCCGGGAGCGTCATCGTCAGGCCGAGGACCGGCACCTTCCCCGCCACATCATGCAGGCCCGTCACCATGTCGCGTTCGCAGGCCACCGCCACCACGGCGCGGGGGCGGCGTTCGCGGATCACGCGGCGCGCCAGCTGGCCGCGTGTCGCGACGAAGACCGGCACGCCATACTTCCCGGCCATGCTCAGCACGGTGTCGAGCGTGACGCGCGAGAGGCAGCGCGGGATCAGCAGCAGCAGCTCGCCGTGGCCCACCTTGCGGGTGCGCAGCAGCGCCAGTGTGTTGTAGACCTTCACGGAGGCGTTCTCGACCCGATCGCGGGTCTTGAACCACGAGGCCACCTTCGACGTGAGTCCCATCACGTTGAGGAAGAGGCCGCGCTCGGCCAGCATCGGCGGCAGCAGCGGGAAGCGGACGAGATACGAGGCGCCGATCAGCAGCCACCACGCGAAGACGATGACGATGAGGATGCCGAACCCCGACCAGAGGAGGAGCGGCAGTCGGGGGTGCAGGTCCCCGATCCGCGGGTCGAGGAGGAAGAGCCCGAGGGAGACGAAGCCGAGGGCGACGATCAGCGAGGTGATCGCCCAGGCGAAGAAGAGCGCCGGCGGCGCGTCGTAGTTGCCGCCGTTGGGCAGCGGCTCGCCATTCCACTTGTCCCACTCATGGCCGAGGCGACGATCGACGTCGATATGGATCAGTTCCGCACGCGGGGCAGTCATTGGGGGGGAAATCTCCGACCGAGCGGGTCGGAGTCAAGGGGACGGCCCAACTTCGACGCCACGCGCCGCGTCCTTGCGTACTTTTCGGGGATGCGAGCACTCCTTCGAACCGATCCGGACCTTCGCGCCCGCTATGCGCAGGGGGGCGGCGTCTACCGGATCATCCCGGCGGCGGTGGCCCGGCCGACGACGCTGGCGGAGCTGCGGGCGGTGCTCGCCGAGGCGCGCGAGGCGGGGCTCGCCATCACGCCGCGCGGGGCCGGCAGCGCGATGGATGGTGGCAACGTCGGCGAGGGCGTCGTGCTCGACCTCACGGCGTTCGACGCGGGCCGTTGCGTGGTCGATGCCGCGCGCCGCGTCGCCACCTGCACGCCGTCGCTGACCCTGCCACTCCTGCACCAGGCCACGTCGCCGCATCGGCTCCACCTGCCGCTCGATCCATCGAGTGCGGGCTGGGCGACGCTCGGCGGGCTCATCGGCACCAACGCCGCCGGTGCGCGCACCGTCCACGATGGCGGCATGCGCCGCTGGGTCGAGGCGGTGACACTCGAGACCGACGATGGTCCGCTGACCCTGACCCGCGGCGAGATGCCGGACGCGCGCCACCCCGCCATCCAGCGCTGGCAGCGTGACGTGCTGCCGCTGCTGACGCGGCATCGTGCGGCGATCCTGGCGCGATGGCCGCGTACGCGGAAGCAGAGCTTCGGCTACGATCTCGCGGCCTGGTGGGCCAGTGGCGACCTCGTCGATCTGGTGGTCGGCGCAGAAGGTACCCTGGGCGTGATGACCGAGGTCACGGTGCGCCTCGCCCCGATCGCCGCGCACCGCCTGGCGTTGCGGGTGGTGCTCGCCGATCGCGCCCTGCTGGTGCCGGCACTTGAGACCGTGCGCCGCCACGATCCGGCGGTGCTCGAATTCCTCGACGGCTCCTTCCTCCGCCTGGTAGAGGCCGACGTCCCCGAGGGCACCGCGGCGGTGCTGCTTGCCGACCTCGAAGGAGAGCGTGCCGATGCGCTGCATCACCGCGCGGCGGCGCTTCAGGGGGAACTCGCGTCGCTGGGTGCGGGGGTGACCGAGGCGGCCGTCGCAGCCGATCCGGCAGCGATCGCGGCGCTCTGGCGCATCCGCCACGGCGCCTCACCCCGACTGGCGGCACTCACCGATGGTCGGCAGTCGCTGCAGATCATCGAGGACGGCTGCGTCCCGCCCGCGGCGCTGGGCCACTACCTCGACGCGGTCGATGCGGCCTGCCGTGCCGAGCGGATCGACGCGGTGATGTTCGGCCACGCGGGCGATGGCCACGTGCACGTGAATCTCCTCCCCAACCTGCGTGAGGCCGACTGGCTCGGCCGGGTGCGACGCGTCTACGAGGGGGTTGCCGATGCGCTGCTCGCACTCGGCGGAACGCCCTCCGGGGAGCATGGCGCCGGACGGCTCCGCGCTCCGCTGATCGAGCGCTTCCTCGGCCCCGAGGCGGCCGCCTGCTTCCGCGCCATCAAGGCGGCGTTCGACCCCGCTGGCCGGCACAATCCCGGGGTGATTCTCGACGACGGTCGCGACCCGCTGAGTCGGCTCAAAGTCGGGCCCGACGCGGCGCCGCTCCCGGCCGGGATGGCCGAGGCGCTGGCGGCGATCGAGCGGGAGGGGCGCTGGGGGGAGAGCCGATGGTTGAACGATGATCGATGATCGATCATCGATGATCGATCATCCCGCGCCCCCTCACCCCTCACCTCGATTCGACTACATTTTGCGGATCTTCCCGACCCTCTACCGGCGCAGACCTCCATGCTGACCATCTACCGCGATCCCGTCGTCACCCTCATTGGCCGCCCGCAGTTCGTCGAGCCGGCGCACCTCCCCGTGCAGTGGAAGGACGAGGGGACCGACGGCGAGAAGATCGCCGAGTTCGCCGGCCGACTCTGCTACATGAGCCAGAGCAACCCGGCCGGGCGCAGCACGGCGGAGTACCTCGGCAACATCCTCCGCGCGGGACACGGGTCGGTCTTCGAGCATGCGGTCTATGTGGTGCTGATCGAGGGGGTGTCGCGCTCGCTGACCCACGAGCTGGTGCGCCATCGGGCCGGGTTCGGCTATTCCCAGCTCTCGCAGCGGTATGTCGACGAATCGACGGCCGCCTTCGTGATGCCGCCGGCGATTCAGGGCGACGAAGCGCTCGAGGCGGCGTGGTCGGAGCAGATGGAGGCCGCGCAGGCGAGTTATGTCGCCGCCGTCGACCGGTTGATGGAGCGCTACGCCTGGGTCGAGGATCGGGTGCACCGCCGCAAGATGGCGCGCGAGGCGGCGCGTTCGGTCCTGCCGAACGGCACCGAGACCAAGATCGTCGTGAGCGGGAATATCCGCGCCTGGCGGACCATGCTGGAACTGCGCCTGGGCGAGGGTGCCGAGCGGGAGATCCGGCGGCTCGCCGTCCGGCTGCTCGAGACGCTCCGGAAGGAGGCCCCCCGCTTCTTCGCCGATTTCGAGCTCTATCAGGCGGAGGATGGGGAGCGCGCGGGCCGGGTGGTCTACCACAAGGTCTAGCGGAGGGGGGCGGTGCCTCGCTTCCCGCACCGCATCTCCGTAGATTTCCGGAATGTCCATCACAGCGCATGCCCAGGAGACCCGCGCCGGGATCGGCCGGGCCGTGGCCGTCAGGCTGGGGACCCTTCGCGCGTGAATTGGCGTCCCGCCGTCCGGATTGATCGCTGCGTCTGCCAGCGGCTGCTCTTTGCGCAGCTGCTCCCGGTCGCGCGCGCCAACGGCTGGACGCTCGAGACGATCATGGACGAGACCGGTTGCGGCGACCAGTGCGGGATGTGTCGCCCCTACCTGCGGGCGATGCTGGCCGACGGCACCACCGTCTTCAGCGAGATCCTCGAGGACGTGGCCGACGACGTGGTCGTGCTCGGCGACGAGGCGAGCTGATCGTGCCGCCGCAAATCGCTCCCCAGCGTCCCGCCGCCGCGCGGAAGTGGCATGAGCGGCTCTTCACCACCGGGCCGCTCGTATTCGCGGCGCTGGTCAGCGGCTGGGCCTCGGTCGCGCTGTTGGCGTCGGAGCATTACGACACCGGCATGGCCGCGGCCGCCGTCGCGTCCTTCATCGCCCTCCTGACGCTTCGACGTGGACGCGTCCTCGCCGAACACCAGAAGAATTCGCTCTCCCGCGCGCTCGCGGCGGCCGCCCGCCGCAACGGCGAACTGGAGCGACTCCGCGACCTGGCCGCGGCGCTCCTCGCCGGCAACGATCTCGCGACCCTGAATCGCCAGGTGGCCCAGGCGGCCGCCGACCTGCTCGGCGCCGAGGGTGGTGCGATCATGCTGGTCGTCGAGGAAGGCCGCTTCGCCAAGGTGGTGGCGGGTTCCGGGCCGCTCCTCCCGGCGGTCGGGTCGCTGGTGCCGATGGAGCATTCGCTCGTGGGCATCGTGATCTCCGAGGACACCGCGCTCCTCGTCGACGACATGGAGAAGGATCCGCGCAACCATCCGCACGAGCAGCTGGCGGGCCGGCTCATCTCCGCGGCGATGGTGCCGCTCCGCTCGGCCGGGCTCGTGGTCGGCGCGGTCTGCGCCTACAACCGCAAGGATGGCCGGCCGTTCGAGGATCACGATCGTCAGCTGCTGCAGACCCTCGGCGACCAGGTCGTCCTCGGCCTCGACCGCACCACGGTGCTCGAGGAGCTGCGCCGCAACGAGCGGATGCTCGCAGCGAAGAACAAGGAGTTGCAGCGTGCCACGCAGCTCAAGAGCGAGTTCCTCGCCAACATGTCGCACGAGCTGCGGACGCCGCTCAACGCCATCATCGGCTTCTCCGACCTGCTGCTCACCGAGGGGCTCGGTCCGCTCGAGGATCAGCAGAAGGACTTCCTCGAGGCGATCCTCCGGAACGGTCGACACCTGCTCGGACTGATCAACGACGTCCTCGACCTCTCGAAGATCGAAGCGGGCCGGATGGAGCTGTCGCTGGCAAGCACCGACGTGCGCGACTGCATCAACGGGGCGATCACCGACACCGCCTCGCTGCGCACCGCGAAGAACCAGGAATGCGTCGTCGAGCTCTCCGAGGGGTCGACACTCGATGTCCTGGCCGACGGCGTGCGCGTCCGGCAGATCCTCTTCAACCTCCTCTCCAACGCCTCGAAGTTCACCGGCGAAGGGGGGCGGATCACCGTCTCGGCGGTGCGCACCGTGGCGCCGATGCCGGCCGCCGCCGGGGCGGGCGCGATGGACCGGGTGAAACTGTCCACGCGGGATGTCGTCTGGATCTCAGTCTCCGATTCAGGCGTTGGCATCCAGGCCGAGGATATGTCCAAGCTCTTCCAGGAATTCTCGCAGGTCGACACCTCCGCGTCGCGCGCGGCCCAGGGCACCGGCCTCGGGCTGGCGCTCTGCAAGCGCTTCGTGGAGCTGCATGGCGGCCAGATCGGCGTCGAGTCGATCTACGGGAAGGGGAGCACCTTCTGGTTCCTCATTCCGGTCGATGGCCCGCCCAAGCGGGCGGCGGCGAGCGGCTTCTAGTGCACGCCTCGCGACGCATCGGGCGCTGGCTCGGCCGGCTCGCCATCCTCCTGCAGGTCGGGGTGGCTGGGCTGCCGTTCGTCGACGCGGCGTTGTTCCACCGTGACCGCCCCGAACAGGCGGTGCACGTCGAGGCGGCCGGCGTCAGTTGTCACGCCGGCGATTGCGTCCTTGGCCAGACGCTGCAGTCCGCGGGCGAAGGCGTCCACGAGGCGGCGATCCCATCGCTGCTTGGGGACCTGGCCACCGTCGTGCGTCGCCCGGCGACGCCACCGATCGCGCGCCGCGCGGTCGGGATCCCCGTTGGTCCCCGCGCGCCTCCCAGCCAGAGCTGACCCACACACGCTGAATGTGACGGTCGCGTCCTCGCCCTCGGGTGAGTCGCGTGATCGTTCCCGTGGATCATCGCTTCTGCACTGGAGTCTGCTCATGCTGTTCCCCCTGTTGCTCGCTTCCCTCGCGACCGCGCCGGTCGTGCCCCGTCACATCGTTGCTCACTCCGTTGATCACCTGGTCGGCGCGGTCGTCTTGGCCGGCCGCGTCACCGACACCCTCGGCCAACCAATCGTCGAGGCGCGCGTCGTCGTCCTCGAGGCCAACCGTTCCACGACCACCGATGCCGAGGGTCGCTTCCGCATCGGCGGGATCCCGGAGGGGACCTACGGGATTTCGATCGCCGCGATCGGCTTCCGCCCGCGCGTCTATCGCCTCACCCTGAGCGGCGCCACGTCGACGCTCGAGGCGCGGCTGTTGCCGTCGGTGGTCGAACTCGCCGCCATCCAGACCACCGCCACGCCAGTGGGCACGTCGGTGCTCGAGTCGCCGCAGCCGCTCTCGGTCCTGCAGAGCGATGCGCTGGCCGCCGCGCAGGCGCCATCGCTCGGTGCGGTGCTTGAACTGCAGCCCGGGCTCCGCAATTCATCGACCGGCACCGGCATCGGCAAGCCGGTGATCCGCGGGCTCAGCAGCAATCGCGTGCTGATCCTCGACAACGGCCAGCGGATGGAGACGCAGCAGTGGGGCGACGAACACTCGCCAAACGTCGAGACCGCGACGGCCGAGCGGATTGAAGTGATCCGCGGGCCGGCGAGCGTGCTCTACGGCTCCGATGCGCTTGGCGGCGTGATCAACGTGGTGCAGCGCGAACTCCCCGATGCCAAGGAGCGCGGCGCGCTGTTGCGCGGCACCTTGAGCGGCAGCTACGCCAGCAATGGCCGCGCCCCCGACGGCTCGTTGTTGGTCGAAGGGGCGCGCGGCGTGATCGGCTTCCGCGCGACGCTCTCCGGCCGTCGGCAAGACGACGTCCGCACCCCCTCCGGCGCGCTCTTCAATTCGGGGCTAGCGATGCAGGGTGGCTCCGGCGCGCTCGGTGTCCGGGGTGATTGGGGTTCGGTGACCGCGACGGTGTCCCATCGCGCCGAGCGCCTCGAGATCCACGAAGACCCGAGCGAGGATCCGACGGCGACGCCATTCCAGCGCATCGGCTCGACGCGCGTGGCCGTCAACGGCAACATCGCGACGTCGGGTGGCGGGCGGCTCGACATCGACCTCGGCGGCGAACGGAATCGGCGGCGCGAGTTCGAGGCGACCGGCGCGACGGATGTCGCCCTCGGTTTGCTCTCGACCACGGGGACGGCCAACCTCCACCTGCATCAGGTCTTTGGCGGCGTGGCCACGGTGCTCGGACTCTCCGCCATGCACACCGCCTTCGAAAAGTCCGGGGAGGAGACGCTCGTCCCGAACAACTCGACGGGGAATGTCGGGGTCTACGGCTTCGGCCAGGTGGATCGCGGCCGCTGGCAGTTTTCCGGCGGGCGCGCTACGACTATCGGCGGCTGACCAACGAGGCCGACGCCGCGCTCGCGCTGGCCGCCGGCACGCGCAACTATTCGTCCGTGACCGGCAACGTCGGCGCACTCTATCGGGTGAACGAGCCGATCGCGCTGGTCGCCAACGTGGGCCGGGGCTTCCGGCGCCGTCGCCCTTCGAGCTGTTCTCGAACGGGGTGCATGAGGGGACCGTGCGCTTCGAGCGCGGCAACGCCGGCCTGAAGAACGAGACCTCCCTCAACGTCGACCTCGCCGTCCGCGCCCAGAGCAGTGCCGTGCAGGGCGAGCTCGGTGTCTTCCGCAACGCGATCGCGAACTACATCTACCCGAACCCGAGTGGCGTCGACGACCCGCAGTCGGGCTTCCAGATCTACGACATCACCCAGGGCGACGCGGTCCTGAGCGGCGTCGAAGCCGCCATGGAGTACCACCCGATCGACCGCGTGCACCTGCGCGTGGGTGGCGACTACACCCGCGGGCAGAACACCACCACCGACCAGCCACTCGCCTTCGTGGCGCCGCTGCGGGTAACCGGCGGCGTGCGCTACGAGGGACAGGGTCGGGCCGCGCCGTACGCCGAGGTGGGCGTCGAGCACAATACTCAGCAGACGCGCCTCGATCCCGAGGACACGGCGCCGGCCGCCTACACGCTGACGTCAGTGAGTGGTGGGGCCAAGCTGAACGTGGGAGCGCAGACGCTGCGCGTGGACCTGCAGGTGCGCAATCTCTTCGATGTGTCGTACCGGGCGTTCCTGAGCCGGTACAAGACGTACGCGGATGATCCGGGGCGGAATGTGAGTGTGCGGGTGGGGGTGGATTTCTAGGTAGTCGTTAGTCGTTGGTCGTTGGTCGTTAGAGTGCGAGAACTGTCATCCCGAACGAAGTGAGGGACCTGCGTGCTCACTACCACGCAGATCCCTCGCGTTGGTCGGGATGACGGACCTACACCCCTAACGACTAACGACTAACGACCAACGACCAACGACTAACGCCTATTTACCGCCACGCCCCGCGCAACTCCGCCTTCGCCGTCCACCCGGCCACCCGCGCGGCCAGAATCCGCGCGGCCAGCTGTGCCACCGCTTCGTCCTCTTCGCGGAACCAGGCGGGGGTTTCGCTGCCGAGGCAGAGCCAGCCGACGAATTCGTCGCCGATGTCGAGGCGCGCGGCGAGGAGGGAACGCACGCGCTGGGGATGGCTGCCCGGGAGCGAGGGCCACGGCGTCTCGCTGAAGCGGAGGTCGGGAATCCGCGCGACGCTGCGCGAGCCGAGGTGGAAGACCAGCGCGTCGACCGCATCGGTGGTCTCGGCGTCGAGCGTGATGCGGCCACTGGTGGAGCGGCTGCTGCTCAACAGCGCCCAGCAATCGGGGGCGGGGGCGACGGCGATCAGTTCGCAGCGATCGTGCGGCACCTGGTTGCTGAGCGCATCGGAAACCAGTTGCACGAGGTCGCCACCCTCACGGGCGCGGCCGATCGCTTCGAGCACGCCTTCGGTGACGTTGGCAATGATCGCGCTCCGCTCGTCGGCCACTGGCCCCGGAACCACCCATGAGAAGGCGGCGAGGCGTCGGCACGCGGTCGCGAGTTGCGCCGCGGTGCGGTGGAGGAGGCGCAGGTCGGCGAGGGTGTGGGCGTCGTTCCGGAGTGAGCCGATCAGCAACAACCCCACGTCCTGCATCTCGGCGCGGATCGGCACCGCCAGCACCGACGAATAGCCGGCGGCACGGAGTCGATCCTCGAGGGCGTACAGCCCTTCCTGCGAGACCAGCGGTTCGGCGGGCGGCGGCGGCATCCGCTCGGCCGAGAGGCCGCTCGGCCCGATCAGCACGGCGCCCCCGCGGGAGGGGTAGAGCCAGAGCGCGACGATGTCGGCGGCGACGAGCCCGGCGACGGTATTGGTCAGCGCCTCGTGCCACGTCCCGAGGTCTGCCAACGACGGGCGGCGCCCCGGCCAGGTCAGGACCGGAACGAGTGCGTCGGAGGGCTGGGAGTCGTCGGCGTCCATAAGGGTGGCCAAAGGTGCACGGGGTGTGCCATGGAATGCGCCCCTTGTCATACCCCCCACCCCTATATAGGTTGGAGGAGTCCTTCATTCGGAGCGGTCAGATGGCGACGGTCACTTTGCATATCGAAGGCATGAGCTGCGGGCACTGCCTGCGGGCTGTGCAGCAGGCGTTGACGGGCGTTGCGGGCGCCGAGGTCCAGACGGTCCAGATGGGGCGGGCGGTGGTGCAGGTCGCGCCGGACGGTCCCACGGGCGAAGTGTTGGCCCATCTGGTCACCGACGCCGGCTACCACGCCACCGCGACCGTGGTGGATGCCCACCACGACTGAGGCGCTGGCGCCTCATGCCGACGCGGTCACCCTCACGGTCGAGGGGATGACCTGCGCCGCCTGCCAGGCCCGAGTCCAGCGGGCCCTCGAGCGCGAGCCGGGGGTCGCCTCGGCATCGGTGAACCTGATGATGGCGAACGCCGCGGTGCAGTTCGACCCGGCCCAGGTGACGCCGGAACGGCTCGTTGCGCTCGTCCAGGCCACCGGATACGGCGCCTCGCTGCCGGCGCCCGATCAGGGGGCGATCGCCGCCACGACCGATCGCG